>PWMM01000165.1 GCA_003558195.1 Syntrophomonadaceae bacterium | reverse complement strand
TTGTATTATGAGTTGGTGTTCCCGTTTTCGTATCAATATTTATAGTTGGCGCAGCCGAAAAAACCAAATCAGTTCCGGCATATACTTCGTCAATGACTATTTGATTTTTGTCGCTGTCGCTGAAAATAATCTCAGTAATCAATGTTTCACCTATTCGTATATTTGGCGCATCACTCATTTTAATCTTCTTTTATGAAATATAGAGTATTTGCATCCTTCTCTGCTATATTATTATACTCAGATTTTGTCAAAATTTTATGAGGATATACATCATTTATATCCCCTACATTATGGGTGTGGCTTATATCCACTGAAAATAACAGACTTGAAGGTGAATTACTGTCAAAAATATCAAGAAAATATGAATCTGTTGGTTCGTAATAAAACACATCCCCACTACCCGGTATGTCTTCAGCTGTTGCATAACCAGCTTCAGAATGATCACCCCAACCATGAGCTTCATTCCAATTACTTATATTAAGGTTGTTTGCATTAATATCACCATTAACAGTTAAACCACCAAACGCTGGACTTGCTGTTGTTCTTAAATCTTGATTTATATATGTATGATCTGAACCATCTGATGAAACGTGTGTATGAGCATCGTTCCAATTACCCACATCTACTGAACTTATGGGTAAATCATCATAACCGTGAGTATGGCTTATATCAACTGAAAATAACAGACTTGAAGGTGAGTTACTGTCAAAAATATCAAGAAAATATGTATCTGTTGGTTCGTAATAAAACACATCCCCACTACCCGGTATGTCTTCAGCTGTTGCATAACCAGCAGATGAATGATCACCCCAACCATGAGCTTCATTCCAATTATTTATATCTGTTGAAGTGATAGAAGCTGCTGTATTTGTCACACTGAGGTTCCCCTCACTCCATGTCAAACCTGTTCCTGCTATTTGTGAACCCCTCTCTGAATGAGCAGCATTCCAGTTGCTTATATTTGTTGAAGTTATATCACTGGCAACGTGAGCGTTGAATACAGGGTCCGTTTCAGTTTCGACGTGCCCTACTTGCGAATAGTCATAAGCATCATTCCAGTTACTCCTCTCCGTTGAAGTGACCCCGCCTTCTAAAACTAAAGAATCAGCAGTCCGTGTATGGCCATCAACACTGCTCATGGTTAAAGGCATGGGTGCGAACTTCAATGATGCCTCGTCATAAAGAATCTGTTCCAGTTTTAAAGAAATAACATTATTCCTGAGGGTTTTACTGAAATTTGTAATCAGGTAATATTTATCCGTTCCGGAATAGGATAGTTTAATAATACTGTGTGGTCGAATATTGTTATCAGGATCAAGGAATTGCGCTGAGTTGAAAAATTCCTTATATACCTGTCTGTTATTCACGGCTAACCGCCCAATGATCTCCATCAAGGGCTTTGCTTCTGTTATACCGTACCTCTTCCATTCGGTTGAATTGACTGCATTATCTGCATCAGCACCAACGTATATAGCCCCTAAATCCCCTATCTGACTGCTGTCGCCAAAAATAAACTCATGTTCTTTATTGACTTTCGCCGGCAAGTCATTTTCAAACCTCCAAACCGTGTCAAAGGTTATATCTTCAGCAACCTCTCCTTCTTCACCTTCTATTACAACGACTTTCTTCACGTCCACACCGTTTACACTCCATTGAGCGTTCCATGTTGATGGTGCTGGTATTTCGTTGAATTGGTATCCAAATAATATGCGGATGTTCATCGAATGGGTGCCAATTGTTTCAGGCAGGGCATACAAAGAGGAATTATCTGATGTAAATGTACCAGTGCCTAAGGTGAGAAATTTTTTTGCTGAATATGCCCATGTCCCACCCTTCTTAATTCCTATCTGGAAATAAGGCGATATGTCGGAAACCTCATGCAGCCAATGGCCAAAACTTATACGCAAATAGTAGGGGTCATCAGTATCAACTGATACATCAAAATCGGCTGCAAGCTCAACAACCTTATCATCGCCGGTGTTTGTTTGATTAATGTCTAATATTAACGTTTTGCCATCTATGGTGTATTCACCATAAGTTATATTCCACGTTGTTGCCCATGCTGATAAATCTGCTGCAATAGGCGAAGTTCCTAAATTTCGGTTGCGATGTATAACATCAACACGTTTAACAGGGGAAAGCATTGACAACTCTGGCTCTGGCCTGAACTTATAATCCGAAACATCTACAATGTCAACAGCCGCATACCTTGTAGTGTTTAACGTATCCCAATTCACATGAAACTCGAAGGTGTTTTGTTCGTGGAGAGAAAAAATGCGGTAACGTCCCCCAACCTGGCGCAGCCTCGCATTGAAAAGTCTAAGTATTTTTGACAACACCTCCAAACAGCTATCGATGTTTTCATATCCTGCTGCTCTCCTTCCCCTGCCCTCGCCCGTAAACCGATAAGTATTAAAAAAGGAGTAATTAAGATTTAATTCAGTCGTACTCTGTGTCGTTTCAGAAATGTTTGTTTTGATAACCATGTTTAATTCAATCCCTGTTTTTTTCAGAGCCTCTTTGATTATCTCCGTTCCAGACATTAACTGATTACCATATACCCATCCACTACTATCTATAAAGGCGGCTTCCTGCAAGTCCTTTAGTCCATCAGTTGCTGAAAGACTTACTACTAACTGTTCGCGGGACACATCTCTTTTTATGTTTTCTGGCTGTAAATATCCAACCCATTCCAAATCGCCCCCATCTATTGTGTCTCCCGAAGGGTCACAAATATATAACCTAAGAAGCCACTCCCTGTAATCATAGGCCATTAATTCATTTACAATAGCTACATTACTGCTCGGAATAACAAGGTTTAAAACTAATTCGCTCCCAATCACTATGGGGTTATCCCCCTTTCCGAGCTTTATACTTTTATAATCACAGGGGTTGCCGGCGGCAGTTAATTCACTACTCGTTGAATTGTAATCTTTCTTGCGCAGTTCTGCTCTGTAAATAACACTCCTGCGCAAGTCCTGAAACCTTGTATAATATTTTCTTCCATAGCTCATCAAAAATTCCTCGCAATTTCGCTCTGACCATCTTCAAGCCAGAAAATTAATTCATCCCTCTTTATCGAGGTCGTTAGTTTACCTCCCCCACCCGGTAGCTTTCCGGGAGGCAAAACAGTTTCGCCTGATGTTAGTAATGCGGGGTATGTGTCGTTTGGATAACCGGGGGGTATCACTCCACCACCCGCCATTTTAGGCACATGCTTATCGAAGAGTCCTTTCACAAGTCCTATCCCTACGGCTGCCGTTGCTATTCCAAGTAACCCCTTTTGTGCTTCGCCGGCAATAATACCTGCTATCGCCTTTGCAAGTAATCCGTTTATGACCTGTTGAATACTATTCAACATAGAGCTGGCTAAAGACTTGAAATCCGACTCAGCCCCGCTTATCACAGAACCAAGCTCGTTAGCCATTCCTGCCATAGCTCCGCCAACGACTTCTGACATATTCTGCCAAACCTGAGATATTTCTTCAACATCCTCTACTTGCTTTTCTTTGCTCGCTTCCAGAATTTCATCAATCTTATCCTGGTAGTGCTGTGTAATTTTTGCGCGCTCTGCCTCAGACCAGTCATGCATCTCCAATTTTTCCTGCATAGCTTCTTCAAGTATCTCAACCTCTGTCAGCCCTGCCCTCCTTATCTCTTCAAGGATTTTAGCACGTGATTCCATTTCTTTTTCGAAGGCAGCCTGTTGAGCCGCCTCTTTATCTGCAATGGCTTTCATCTCTGCTTCATGTTCAGCTTCCTTCCTGTTCACCAATGTTCCATGCCTTCTGAGCAGGTTGCGCATCTCTGAATCCCTGGCCTGTTCCAGATTAATTAGGTCAGCAGCCAGTTGGGCTTCTTTTTCCAAATCCTCAATAGTGTCGTGACCCAAAGCCATGCGCTCTCGCTGTATTGCAAGAGCTTCACGTGCCATTTTTTCCTGAAGTGCAAATTTTTGATTTACAAGCTCCATTGCCCTTTCCTGTGCCGCAATAGCTTCTGCGGCTTCTGCCTGTTCATCATTAGCTATCATACGGGCTTTTGCTATCTCGGCATTTATCCGGGCTAATTTGGTTTGGTTCTCTATCTGCTGCATTTGCAGCTTGTTTTCCCTGTCCTGAAGAGCCATTGTTTCCTTGGCCCTCTCATTAATTGCCTTGCCAATGTCTTTTACGCCCTCCCATGCCTGGCGTGCCGAGTCACGAAAATCATCCATTCCCTGGCGCATCTCAGCAAAAGCTTGCTTGGATGCTTCTCTCGCATCTTTGTCAAATATACCCTTTATGGCAAGGGATACACCTCTTGCGCCTTGTAGTATTACCCTCCATCCCGAAGTAACCATGTCAATGAAACCCTGAAACCTGCCTGTTAGCTGGCTCAGGGCTTTTTGCGGATCAGTTACAGCAGTGATAATCCATTTACCTAAATCAATGAAGGCGTCTTTTAAGAAATCGACCACCCCCCCAAGATAGGCCATGATTTTTGCCATGCGTTGCTGACCCTCAACAGATCCCCTGAAGTATGAAGTAAGTGCGGCTATTGCTGTGGCTAACAGTCCTATGGCAATACCTATCGGCCCCAAGGCCGCATTGAGAACTTTCGCACCCATTGCGGCAGACTTCATTCCTGCCGCAGCCCTCCCGGCTGCCGGGTTTATAGCAGATAAGCCCTGCTCCATTGGCTGAAGTGCATCACCCGAAACCTTGCTCATCTTCTTTGATTCGCTGGAAATAGCTTTAGCAGATTTACCCATCTGTTTGTCGGCAGAAGCCATAGACATTTTTGCGTCCCTTAAACCGCTTTTAAGAGGCTGTGTTTTTGCCTCAATAATATATGCTATTCGCCCCATTGTTGCCATAATTAGCTATTTTTTACGTTTACCGTATTTTTTATCCAATGCTTTCCACTCCTCTTTTGTCGGCACATGGGTTTTTGTAATTTTTTCCCACCAAAACCGAAAGAATTTTTTCGGGTCTCGTATTTGATCGCTTACTTTATATCCCTTATTCCTTAATGCAACACCTATCAATCTGTCAAGCATCATGTGCTGTTTGTGGTGGATGAACCAATATTTTTCATGATCCTGTAAAGCCTCATCAAATTCACGTGGCGTAATATCAAGGAACTGCTCAAAGGAAAGCCCCAGCCTCGACAAAGCAATAGCATAAAGGTCAGAAAGGCCTATTTCTTCGGGTTCACCTTCTTGATTGTCTGATCTGCCGCTTTCTCGGCGGCGAGGGAAAAAGCCTGTATGCCCTGTATTAGATCAATAAGACAATCATCGAGCAGGAACTCCATCTCCTCTCGTTTTATATCCAGTGTTTTTCCCTCTTTTATAGCCTCGCCTTCCATTGCAAAATACAAAAGGGCTTCCAGGGCTTCGTAATCCATTTCGTCTGAAGCCGGATCGTAGTCAAATTCGCGGTTCAGCTCTTGCTTTACTTTTTTTAGCGCCCTGTAACCTATACGATATGGATATTTCTTTCCTTTATACTCTAAGCTCTGTATCATTTATTAATAATTTTAAGATAATGCTACTGGCCTTTTAAGGACACCACTTCCTTGTATCTCTCCGGAATAGGTTGCCTTTTCACCAACCGACCCATCCATGTCCAGGGTGATTGTGCCCTTGCCCTCAAAATAGTCATATTTATTACCTGTCCCAGGCGAACTCTGATCCACGTCACCGAGCTTCACGGTCACCGGATAATCACCGGCAGAGCTTGCCCAATGGTCAAACAGGTTCATGAATACCCCTGAACCATACCCTGTTGCCCCTGCTGTTGGTGTTCCGTAATCACGGGTAACCATAGACCCGAAAGATATAGACCAGTTTTTGTTATCCCGTACATGCTCCTCAAAGCCTTTAGAATCAAAAGAGGTTATATCAACTTTCGTATCTCCAAGCGAGAGGCTGAAATCAGTACAGCGCGCAACGACCATATCGTTAAACGTCAGGACAAATTCCTTTGCTAATCTTACTATATTATGTACACTCATATTTAATTATTTAAAAAGATTAATCTGAATCGCAAATTTATGAAGTGCATCTGTAATGCCTCTTCCCTGATTACGTTCATCATTTCGTATTCGATATCGAATACATCGTTATTATAATCATGTAGCTCATTTATCACAGCCAATGCCATATCATCAAGCGTAGAAAGGTCTGGGATCCCCTTGGATGGGTTTAAGTCTTTCGCATAACAGTTTACGTTTATTACCACGGTCTGAATCGGGTCAACAGGAATGCCTAAAGTATTTACAACGGTAAATTTATCCGCCGTATATCCGTCTCTTGTCGTGTATAGAAACACATCCCCTATTGTTGCCGGGAGCAGCGCATAAATTGCGTCAAGGACGTACTTTTGGGTTTTCATGTTTTTAGTGCCCTTTTCAGTATGTTGTCATAATCTGCTTTTGCCTGTTCAACAGAATTGGTGATTACGTCATAACCCCTCGCCTCAACAGCAGCGGCATAATTCATGCCCGCAACCATTATAAGCCCAGAATCTTTAATTTCACCAGTTACCTCTGATATGGCCTGACCAGCATCACTATTGGCATCTGATACACTCCCCACCGGAGATTGTGCCATATAACCAACAGAGTTCCGCAGATTGGCTGTCCTGTCACGATAGGTCGAAATTTGCCGTGCGTTACGGATAAATTTTTCACCGGTAACCTCGCCCACTGTTTGAATCGCCCTCTGTGTTTTGCGAAAAAACTTATCAAAACTGTTTTCTATGTCCTTTACAGCCATATCTGAGTTCCTGTTTGGTGGTTTGCTTGCCTTTTAACCGTGCCCGTCCACTGGCCTGTGTTCAGGTTTGCAGCTGCACCAAATGGCGCGGTAAAAGCCTGCAAATCGCAATAAAATGTAAAATCGTAAACTATCTGCGCCCCATCTTCTGTTGTGATAAGCTGCCCCTTGCCATTTGGCTCTGCTCTGCCTTTGATGGTTTCTGTTGTTTCATCTCCGGCCACATAATGCCCGGAAACATAAGAACCATCTTTCTGCCAGGTCAAAACCAATTCATCGGGATACCTTACCATACCTTCGGACTTTTAACCTTCCTTTTACTGTCGTGGATACCCATCCTGTTTTCCAGTGCAGCCTTAGCCTGCTTAACTCCTTGAATGTTGATATTATAACTCAGGCTGCCTTCTGAAAAACTTGCACTCTCAATGACTATGTTGTATAATACCAACGTTGCCTTATCAATTATTTTAGAGTTCCCGTTATAGGTGCCTGATGCATACAATCCTTGGTCTGCCAATGCTTTCACGAAGTGATTCTCCGTAAGAACCACCCCGTGCGCATCAGATATATTAGCCCTTATGGCTTCAAGGTTTGTCATTATCCTTCAACATCAAGAATGTAAATAGTGTCTGCAACCTCCAATCCCGGGAATGCAGCTATCTCGCCTCTTGTATACTCTCCAAATGGTTCTGTCTGCGACCACTTGCTCACAAGAATATTGTTTGAGGTGGCATAGTCAACGCCCGGAACAGGTGTCATCTGCTCAATGGACATAGCATTGTGGATGGTGCCAAGTTGGCCCTCCGGCACAAATGTAACATACTTATTATCCTCCCATGTCTTGACGCTTGTCAAGATTCCATTCTTTTCAATCTTTGCACGTACATTCACGAGTTCCACGATGGGAAGTTGTGCTGACTGCATAAACGAATTGAACGTGTCAAGGGTTGGTGCACCATCAAAGGCATTTTTAACCTCTGTGGATTTCTGTATGTTCCACCACTGTGTCGGCGTCATCAGCATCTTGTCATAAACAATGCCCTCATTATTCCAAACCTCCTGGGTGAGCTGTGTCACGTCAGATATTGGCGTTCCTGTTGAAGTTGCCCATGAGCTTGTACCGAGCGCACTTGCATCGTCTGAATAATTTGCAAATCCCGACCTTGTACTCTGGTGTTTTGCCGGAACCAATAAATCAATGTCGCCCGGAGCCACACCATCAGGATTGGTTGTGGTGTTTATCGGGATTATTCCCGTTGATAATGCCTGAGCAGCCATAATGTCAATCCTGGCAGTTACCGAATCAACAACATACTTCACGTCATCCCATATAAGCTGAATGATTTGTGTTTTCTTGGTTGCATCGGCAGTGTCAAGTGATTGCATAGTCATGTAATCCCTGTAATCCTGCTCATCGAGTTTCCGCTTTACTTTGAGTGCAGCTATCTCGCCAGACAGTTTTGCAAGTCCAGCCCTGCTTCTTAATGGCGCCTCTGAACCGTGCGCCACAACCGAAGCGGCTGCCTCAATCCTTGCCTTCCCAATTACCGTAGCATAAGTAAGCCCCACCTGCGGGGTACCCATACCAAAATACTTAGGGAAGAAAGGCTCTTTAAATTTTTCAATATTGGTGTCAACGAGAACCTGAAGCTGCTCCGCATACTTACCAAATATCGACTTTGTTCTGTAATCCATATTTCCTCCCTATTTTAGTATGATTTACTTATTTCAATAGTATCCGGCAAGTCGCTGATATGGCCTGCAAGGTGAGGTTGTATCCTCTTCTTGTAAGCTGTACCCCTGCGCAATACAGATATGAAATTCTGCAAATTGCCGTTAACCTTCACATCATACGCTGAAATCGCGTTTGCTGTACCCTCCAAGCGTGCGCCAGTTGTTCCATGCACACCGGAAAGGAATAATACATTGTTATCGCTTCCAACAGTTGCTGCTATACCCAAAGCTGTTCCCAGGTGAATTATATCATAAGCTCCACCGGTCGCGGTTATTTGATTGATGTAAAATGCCGATCCATCGGCAACGAGAGCAACATTGTCACCCACTTTAAAATAACGCGCACTATCAACTTTAATCTGGGTAGCGTCATTGGCCGCTGTGGCCGCTAACTTTGCTGTTTTTATTGGTGTTGCTTGCCTTGTTTCCTCGTCAACGGTAAAGAGACTGCCGGCAGGAAGCGTTACATCATCCCGCAGGTTTGTTGAAACAACGGAAAAGCCACCAGTAAACAGCTCAAATACTTTTGCAAAGACAGGAATTACTCCCGCTGCCGTTTGCTTTACTGGTCCTAAACCCATAAAATTAAAATTTAAGTTAATAATTTACCTTATCCCTTTGGAAAAGGTCTTGATGTCATCCTCGATCTGTTCGTTTCCAGAAGCACCCCCATCACCTTTCGATGGTGATTTTTGCACAACGCCTTCATTTATCCAGGCCTGTTTTATTTCCTGTGCCTCCTTTTCCAGATCGTTTACAACTTGGTCAATCTCGTCAACAGATTCAATTTTTAAATTCTTGTACAGCGCCGGTGGTATTTTCTTTTCTTTTGCCTTTTCCACAAGCTGAGACTTTATTTCCCTCTCTGTTTCTCTCTGCTCAAATGTGGCGAGACGCTCTTCAAGTTTTTTAATCTTGTCGTCATCCCCTTTGTTATCCGACCCCGGAGGTTTTTCTTTTAATCTTTCCAGCTCTTCTTTAATCTTGTTCTTGTCGGCTTCAATTTCCGCCTTTGTTTGCTGGAATTTAGTTTGTAACTCCGTTGCCCTTCTGTCACCTTCGCTCTGTAAATCTGTAACACGGATTGGTGAATTTTCGAGTTCAGCGATTGCGCCCTCGATGTCTTTTTCTTCTTTCACTTTCACAGCCAACCTGTCTGCCAGGTTTTCCATGAACTTTTTAGTAAGCTGCCCTGTGTATTTCTTTTCCAGTTCAGCCATAATTTTTTCTTTCATGTCAAAGAATATTTTAAGTTAAACTGCAATAAACATACAATTAAATTTGTAGTCAATAGTTTTGCAATATGGTTGCTTTGTATTACATTATTTTGTATATTGCAATAAATTTATATTAACTAAAATCCTATACTATGAAAGCAATAAAACTAATTTACTTACTGCCGATTATTTTCTTGTTCTCATGCGAGAAGGAAGAAAAGGCATTGCCCATGATTGAGATTGTCGAAATAACCAACATTGATGGAAGGCATATCACTGTCAAATGTAATGTGATAAACGAGGGTTCGTCTTTTGTTACCGGCCGGGGCGTTGTGTGGGGTGAAGATGGCGCTCAGAGATTGAATAATAATGAGGGTGAAAAGTTTGCCGGAATTGGAGCGGGGGAGTTTACCGTCAGCTTTACGGTTGACAAAATGATAGTTGAGATTCCGCTCGGATGCAGTCATTGGACTAATTGCCCCGATAAGGCCAGATGGCGCTCTCATTATGCTGTCAGGGCTTATGCAATTAATAAACATGGAACTGCTTACAGTAAGCGAGTGCATTTTACACCAAAGCCGAAATAATATGAATAAAGAAAAGAAGGTAATATCTCTGAGCATTCGTGTCAAGCCCTCAACAAAAGAGGCTTTAGACAAATTCTGTCAAAAGAAAAACCGCTCCATGAGCTTTGTCATTGAAGCGGTGCTGCGCAAGTTTTTAGGGCTACGTTAGCGGAACCTGCTTTTTATCGCCTCTCTGTTCTTCATCCTTTCAGTATGGTCGGCGTTAGACTTCTGTCCTGAATGAATACGGTAATAAGCAAGGAAAGCATCACAATAACCTATCCTTAACCCAGCATGGAGGCAACGCAAATGAAATTCTGTTTCCTCACTCCATTGCAGTGTTTCATCCATGTAACCCACCTTGTCAAATACCTCCCGGCGGTACATTGTCGTCATCGAATGTATAACGTTCTTTTGTAGCTGGGTTTTTAATGTAGGGTGTTTTATCGGTGGAATGTAAGGTATAATGCGGCCATGTATGTTGCCTGTATTTGTTATTTGGTGAAACCCTTCGTAACATTGGTAAGCATTCCCGTGAATGAAATCACAGTTTTGCTCTTCAAAGGTTCGCAATGAATCTTCAATGCAGTTTGATGTCAGCTTATCATCATCATGTAGCCAGCGAATGTAATCCCCCGTTGCTTTTTTTACCCCCGCATTGAAATTCTGTTGACAATTCCCGTAACCCTGCGAGAGAATAACCTCGCAATCTTTCGGGATGCTGTCAATGGCCTGCTGAAGCCAGCCACGATCTTCCTTGTATGGTATAATAACAGATACTTTCATATGCGTACTGTTTTAAATCCTTTTGAGCGCAAAATTGCTATACGGTGCAAACCGTCTCTTATCAAATAATGTTCACCGACCCTTTCAAGTTTCAGCTTGCCCATCTGGCTATACTGAAAGTTATTTATCAGTGATTCATATTTTTCCAGTGTGTGGTCTGGCTGTCGTGCAAAAGATAAATAATCTACGTAAGCCTCCTTGTCTCCACAAAGTAATTTGAAATGCGGCGTGTCCTCAATGCGTACGGTCACCTTGTGGCCGTTCCGGGTTTTTAATACTGCTCTAATTTTTTTTATCGGTATTGTCATTTCCAAAAGACCCTTAATCTGTGTGCTCATCTATGAACTGTTTATGATGTTTTTTGTGGGGATATTTCTTAAACTCCCTTTTTCTTATCTCCAACTCATCTTCCAGTACTGGCACATAAACACCCCTGCGTTTTTCTTTTCTTTCTAATATTCCGGAAGTGGCAGGAATTAAATCGAATCGCAAATCCAGCTTGTTCCCGTCATAATAATCAAGGTGTATTTTTTTTGCCTTATCCTTTCTCCTTGTTTTCAACTTCCCGGTTATATGCTGAGCCACCTTTTCTATATCACCACACATTATATCAACATCACTTCCTGAATTATACAATGGAAACACACCACTCATTTTTATAACCACATAATCGGGGGCGTCCTTTAAAATTTTTCTTATATCCACTTTATTTGAAAACAAACTAAAATAACATAAGGGCGGTAATCTCAAATACTCAAGCGCATGATGAACCTGAGACTCATAATCCGATGCATGAATTACATGATCAAGTGACACGCCGGGATTAAGGGGGTTCTTTTGTTGTCCTGATCCCCACCGAGGGTTAAATTTATTTCTTATCTCAATCTTTGCCTCTTGTATGTTGCTGCACTGCTTACCTGTCTTTGTCGGATGCTCCCTCGGTTTGTAATTTATTACTAAAACAAAATAAGCCTCCTTCGGGCTTTTTTCAAGGTATATGGTTTTTGCCAGTATGTGCTGCATTGGTGCGTTATCGCACTCATATAATCCAGTTATAAATTCCCGTGTATCATTATATGTTACCTTTGTTTCGTATAATATGTGAAACCTGTCTTCGATTATTTCCATAATCCCAGAAAGATGCTGAAGGCCGTTGCCCCAAACAAGAAAATAATCATACCTCATATCACAGATATTTTCATACATGAGCGATCAAAATGTCATTTGGCTCAACGCCATACTCATAAGTTATTTGATATTGTGGATTTATTTTCAGAACCTCCGCTTCTATTTCTTCAATAGATAATTTTTTCCAATAATCTTTTTTTCCGACAAGCCTCATATCGTCTATCAACAGGGTGTGTGTCTTTACCCTGTGACTGGCTATTATTTTTAACTCATCCAAAAGTGGAACAGGCTCTTCTTTGGATTTATGCGCATCAAGCCAGAAAGTACACTCATTATTTATAAACGACAACAAACCAGGCAATATGTCAATTGATGAACCGTATATTATTTCTACATTTAGATCAGGTGCAAATATGTTGCTGCAATATTCGTAAAGCTGTCTGTTTTTTTCAATTGAGTATATCTTTTCAAATACGCCTACCTTCAGAGCTTCTTTAATTCCTATCCCATAACCACTGCCAGTTTCTATGAATATCTTATTTGGATATTGCGCAAACTTATATTTTATATTGTTATCCATTCCGGTAAGTTTAGGGTTGTTGAAACCTTATCTTGTTTATCTTTTATATTAAACCACTTTTTGGGAGCAACCACTATGCCTTCGCTCAAAGCCGCCGCCCACCAACTGAAAGTTGAGTTTGCTATTATGTGATGTTTGCACAGCCTCATTAAGTCAAACGCCTGACAGGGTTCTATGTCAACATATATAGAGTTTTCATATTTTATGTTTTCCCGACACCAGTCCATATCGTCAGAAAAAACGAAAATATAAAAATCATTCAGGACATTCTCCATCATCTGAACAGCCCTGTCGTAATATTCTTGTTGAAGATTATAATACTTATGTGATAGTATCAGGTAATCATCCCTGCGGATGTGCATAGCAACGGATTTGGTTCTTTTTATACCTTCCCTCAAATATTTATACTTTGGTGTGTAGTTCTGGGAGCGCAAAACAAGCTCTTCTCTTAGTTCGGGCAACAGAGGCTTAACAAAACTATAATCTTGCCAGTATCCTTCTTTTTTGCAATTATCACCGTTCTCTTTTATGTTTACTTTTGTATTGAACTTGTCTAAGTGGTAATCCCTGTTTATCGGGGCTTCATTAAACCAGCTTAAATCATAGCCGGAACAGCCTGTGTGCTTCCCGTATGCGTATTGAAAGAACTGGTTTCCCAACCCCCCTTTTAACTTAATGACCGAAGTGTTCATAGTTGGTTTTATTTTTAAATTCTTTGAAGGTTTCTGGTATATCCTCCACCTGACCGGTGAATTGATAATCTCTTCCCTCAAATTCCGCTTCAATAGCATTTATTATATCGTCATCATCCGCAAGTAAAGGAATTGCTCTGCATCGGCAGTTATGAACCACGACCCCCTTAGCAATATATGATTCGTCCTTCTCCACTGACAGATTGTATAAGGTTTTATTTTTCTTAGGCACAAACCTCGTTATGCTCTCAACTGGCCAGCCTGTTAGATTGTATTCACCCGAATGATTGCCAGCAAGCATAACAACGTTATAACCCTCCTTTACATCTCCTGCGGCAATCCAATGCTTATGATCTCCCTTGTCAATGAGAACCAAGTGGTTTTCTGTCATTGATATAAATTTCTCACCCTTTAATTTCAACCTTACAACATTGGGCTTTTGTTGGGGAGTTCTTGGTAGTGCGTAAACTCTGCGGAACCTCTTCTCATGGGTGAGAACCATATCACCAATCTTAACCTTGCCTATTGGAACCCAACCCCTGCTTGTATATATCGGGGTTTGCGGATCAATAAAGCAATTCGGGTGAAATAAATCCCATTGGTACCCTTTCGGATAATGACCCACACCTGCTTCACATATATCGCAATCATAAGGAACGTTTGATCTTTGCACCTCTACACCCAGAACAAAGTCCTGCTGCTTCCACCTTTCGTTGTCTGCTTTTTGATAAGCCCTGTTTGTTTCGGTTCGGGTAAGCCTCAATGCGTTCTTGAACGGGGAACGATAAACACCCCGGCCGGGTTTCAATTCCCTTGCTGCTGTGGACAGTCTTAACTGACCCCTCTTTTCTGCAAACTCTGTGAAAAACTCCTGCGGGTTCCTGAGGTATTTCTTCATCCCCTCCGCCAATTCCTTTGCGGGTGTGCCATTATATATCCCTAATGCCATGTGTCGCTCAACTCCAACAGCCTGCCCTTTGACTATATTCCACACCCTGCCAGACAACCCCAGTCCCGCGTCAGTACGCTTCTTGAATGAAGTTAAGGCGGCCATATTTCGCCCCATCCATTTTTCATCCAAGCTTTGCGGTAGCCTGCGACCCTTCATAATTGATTCAACAACCTTATCGTTTTTATTATTTGACAAAGCCCATTCATTATTAATACCATTGGTCACTCCTTCCTGAATCTGGTTTGCCAGCCTTCTTAGTTCCTGCTCAATGCCTTTTTTTAGTCCTGGATAGTTGTTTATGTCAAACGGCACATCGGTGGGGAGTTGTGCATATAAACGAGCCACCCGGTCCACCATCTTGTCAAATAATCGACCGGTCTGCCGCATATATGCAAGGATGTTTTGCCAGTGCTTAGTATCGTAGGGATCAACTTCTTTCATTTTTCTAATTTGTTGCGAATAGCAGCAGAGCGCTGAGCTTTATACCTGCTCACTGATCTCCCCACTATCTTCCCCGTATCTTTGTCTATAATCGCCCATTTCTTTTTGGACTTCTTTAAGGGCTTCTTCTTTACTGTGTACGGCATGTTTTTTCTTTTTTGTTTTGACTTCTTTTTTCGGAGTTCTTAAACTCTTCTGTACTTTGCCTGATGGTTTCATAATTATTTATTTAGTGATTCATTTATATAGCCCCAAACATCATTAGCTGTTTGATACCCATCGGGTACATCTCTTTCAGGGTACCAAACTTCATACGGATGCTTTCTGTCAGCCATCAATCCGTATCCTCCCATTCTTACTGATATTGTTCCTTTTGATATTTCCATTTTGCAATGCCACCCCCCAAATAGATATGGTTCAAAAATCATATCATCTTGCTCTAATATCTTATTTTCATTAAGTATCATTCCATTAAATTTTTGTACACAGAAATCCATTTAGTTCCCATGTCAGCACACCGCTCTTGCACGTCTTTATAAGCCGAAAGCGACAGGCCTTCGAGTATATCCCAATTCAGAACAGCATCAATAGTTGCAGCAAGTGATTCTGGTGTTTGCTTATCCGGACTTAAAACTATCCCGTCAGTATCATTTGTCCAGCTTATGACAGGTATTCCAAACCCCATAGCCTCATAAGCTGAATTGCCAACCGGCGGCAACAACATCTGATCTATATACAGGGATGCTTTTTGCTTCCATTGCAGGCTCTCTGCGTGTGAAATATTGTATTTGCATATAAATTCTACATCACTTCTGTTAAGCAGCTTTATGGCCTCGATGATCATTTCCGTCCCCTTCTTTACCGGGTCACTCGGTATGTGGATTATCCTGAACCTCTTTGCCCTTTTCCATGTGTATTTGAAATTGTTGTAGGGGTTCGGCATAAAGTTCCATCCATCTACGTGCAAGTCTTTCGATATGTAGGCATTATAATCACAGTCGTATAACTCTTTCTTAAAATCACCGCTCAGCGAGTTCCTGAATTGCGAACCGGACACAAGCCGGACAATTTTCTTGTCCGTCCCAGTGGGGTCATAGGGGATAATCAAATTATGGAACTTCGCTTGGTAAGGATAATCATCTTTATAATGAATTATATCACTGTTGTTGATTCTCTCCTGGGCAACCTCGTCACCCACTATATGAAGCGGAGAACCTCCCGGCATAGACCAGTGTTTGCTCCCCTGTCCAGGCCGGTGAACTATCTGCTCGATGTCTATACTGCCGCCGGATGCCTTCCGTACCTCTTTGACTATCCTATAACCCGAACCCGCCCAATCGTAATCACTCAACATGGTTACCTTTATCCGGTTGTCCGGCCTGACAAATAACACCCCGTGATTAGTAGCCTTGCTCGCAAGGTATTGAAATTTCAAACGGTTGGCATCCCCATTCAAATCTCCCGCCAACTTTAAAGCTTCCGAATAATCGGGGTTTAAATTAATAGCGGCCATGCAGGCGTTTATTGCCTGCCTATGTTTGCCCAGCCCGGCAAAACCCCTGCTCATTAATACATAGGCGTCAGCCTTCTCTACCGTGAACTTAGATTTGTTAATATACTTCCGGAATGTCTTAATGGCTTTTCTGAACCATCCACGTTTGTGATATTCTTTCGCCAAATAATATAGCTCCCTGGTGCAGTCCTTCGGGTTGTTCTTGATCCAGTGCCGCAGGATGCGCATTGTTCTGTCTGGATCTTTCTTTTTTTGATTGTTTGTGTAATAAGTAATCTTCACATCTGACAGCTCACCACTTCCGCATGTAAGGTAATTGTGTGCTGCACCCTTCCAATACACATCTGGATGATTTATGTATAAGCGGGGTTGCCGGTGTTCCTCACCCGTGTATTTGTTTATGCAAAGTATGGAAAGTGATTCGCCCTTAAACTTCCTTAACTCCTCTATGGGTGTTTCGAGTACTTCGTCAGCATCTATTGTCAGGATGTGCGTGGATGTGCATTTGGATAAAGAGTAGTTCCGTGCATCGGCGAAGTTCATAAATGTTCCCTCTGCTGTCTGTGGAACGTTACAACCATAGTAGCTGTAAACCTTATCGGTGTATTTTTTTGCTATCTCTATGGTGTCGTCATGGCTACCGGTATCAACTATTACTATCTCATCACAGCCCTTTATACTTTCAAGGCAGCGTTGTAATACGTCTTCTGAATTCCTTACGATAAGTGAGGCGGATATACTCATGATTTTTTAGGCCTTGATTTGGTTGTTTTCTTCTTTTTCTTTCGCGGCTTGCGCGGCTTCTTTGGCTCGGGATCGGGAATAGATTTAAACTTCCCTGAATCTGGTTCCCTCAACCTTATCTTTTTGGGAACCTTGTTGCCCTTATTTGGTTTGGCAAATCCCATATCATCGTTTGCTTCGTTATTATCCATTGTTGTGTAATTTAAGAATTATTTATTTAAAATCAAACACCTTCCATAAGGTTGCCAAACTCGCCAGCCTCATCCTCATTGATGTTTTCCAATTCCTTTCCCACGTCCAAAACATAAGGATTGAAAGAGACGGCTGTTTTGCGGCTCATAATTGCCCTGTTGCCGGCAGCGGTGACAAGCATATTAATGAGTTCCTGCTCATTTTCCGGAAGGTAAAACCTGAACTCAGGCTCTATTTGCAGACCGGCGGCCTGCTCTGTTGCGGTGTTTACTATTGTGATTCCCTTCTTTAATAGGTTTATGCGCCTCTGCATACCTTGGCCAAAGTTCTCAAGGTGTTTCTTGGCCTTCAGGTCTGCATCAAGGAACATCAGCTTTAAAGCTATCCCGGTTATATTGCCTATACCTTTCATCTGAGCAAAGGATATGTCTGGGGTCTGCGTCATAGAAAAAATAAGCTCCTGCAAAGTTTCCTTTTCCAGCCTTATTGATTCGGGAGCCTGATCCCATGTCAAATAATCGGCGTCTGCATTCTCTTCAAGTGTTATAAGCTTGCCCTGCTCTCCTTTCTGTGCGAATCCTTTTACCTCGCCTTTTATTTTGACCATAGGAGAAGCGAAATAGTCGTTTGAATCAGCGAAATTTGACAGCATGGTTTCAAACCTCTCTATCAGATGCTGAACGTGTGCCCATTCAGTTCGTTGTCTTGAATAATATATAATCGGAATTTTTCCAAGCGGATTCTTTTCCTCTTCACCTATCCAGTTTGACTTCTTTGTGAACCTGGTTATCTTCTCAGCTGTATATAGATCAAAGCGGTCTTCTTTGTTAACCTTGTACCCCCTGCCGAATGCAATCATGTCGCCCCTCTCGTCAAAATATGGATATAAACTGTCACCCTTAGAATGAGCCAATACCTGAACACTCATAGCCATTTTAACACTGTCACTCAAACCCATTCCCGCCCACGTTTCGGGTTTTTCCCTGAAGTGCCAGAGTTCAGCTACCTCTGTTTCGCTCATCCATATCCGCGCCATCTCCTTGCTCAGGTAATCCAGCTTGTTCTCAAACCAAGTCTTTTTCATCATATCATAAAGGGTGTTCTCTTGGTCCGTGTCGGGCTGTGATACAAGGGTGATTCCTTCGCCAATAAGAAAAGCCGCCGCACGATCAACTATTATCTGCTGGAAGGGAATCGACAATCGTGCCACATCAACAAACCTTGTGCCTCCGTCATCCGTCTTTATTGTTTTCTTTGGGCGGGTCACTTTGTTGTGTATTTCGTGCTGCTCTGGGTCGTATTGATCAAGATATGTCTGATGGTCGATGCTTTTCTTTTTCGACCGAACCTCATTGACAATCTCATTGGGGGTTTTTTGTAATAGCTCTTCTATGTCCATAACTTAGTTTTTAATAAAACATGCCCTTTACTTTTTCGGGATCAGTTGTCTTTGGTGGCTCGTCTCTAAATATTGCGTACCTCATGGAGTCTATTCCGTGATTAAAGGCGTCCATAGGCTTGTTAGTTGGATTACCCTCTTTGTCTGATACCCATGCGTAGTTCCTTAACTCTTTGATAAGGTTAACGCTTCGTTTTGTGACTTTGATATTATAACTCTTTAGCTTGTCTATCCCTGCATTTACTGATCCCTGCCCTTTTATTGATGGCTTAACGTTGAACCCTGCGAGGAATATCTCCTGAATAGATTTAGGTTCCGCGCTGTCGGCATATACCTCATCATTGCCAACTCCTAATTGCTTCATGAGTCTGGAAATATCCCTGTTTAGTAAGCCCGTCTGATATATTAACTCGTCAGCAAACAGGTCGTTTCCTTTGATTGCAACCTTTATCAGTGTCGATGGATCATTAGTAAAACCAAAGTCCAGCCCGTAAGCTATTGCGCCGCCCTCCGGCATCTGGTCAATTTGTTGCCACTCGGTAAATACAAGCCCTTCATATACCCCGTATTCGCAATCTATATGAATCCGCTTAAAGTTAGCGTCACGTTCCGCTCTACGAAGTATCCTGCTGCGCTCTATATCAGAAAGAAATTCATTGAACGTGTAATTTGAGATTATAACCTCCGTATCATCATAATTCTCTAACCAGTCTTCCAA
>PWMM01000277.1 GCA_003558195.1 Syntrophomonadaceae bacterium | reverse complement strand
GCAGCGATCATGGTAGGCATGGCAGCTAACCAGGATCCGGCTGAGAAAATAATTGTATCAACGATCATTCCCTGCTCGAGAACAACCAGGATACCGCGGGCGATCCCGATTACCAGGGCGCCAAGGGCGAGATCCTTTGCCCCTGCTACAAAACCTTCTGCCAGCTTGTTCGGGCCTACCCCGCCGACCAGTCCTCCTACAATCCCGAGGATTAAGAATAAAGTAGCCAGTTCGTTAATAAACCAGCCCAGCTCCAGAACCCCGTAAATAAGGGCGATAAAGCCGATTAAAGCGGCAATCAGGACCCGGGTATGCCTAGGTTCATATTCTGGCACTACTTCGGCATGCACATCGTTTTCTTTGGCTGCTTCAAGCTCAAGATCATACATTACTCCATTTTCAGGATTAGCTTTGACTTTATTGGCGTATCGTAGCACGTACCAGATTGTAACCAGGGTTATAACGGCAAAAATGGCCCATCTAAAGCCTAAGCCTGAAAAAATAGGCAGTTCGGCAATGCCCTGGGCCACTCCAACCGTAAATGGGTTCATGGCTCCACTGGCAAAACCGCCTCTAACTGCAACCATGAAAATGGCCATCCCCACCATTGCGTCATAGCGGAGTTTTCTGGCCAGAAGCACTCCCACCGGAACCAGGGGAATAAATTCTTCCGCAAGGCCGAAGGAAGCGCCACCCAGGGCGGTGATCAGCATAATGCCGACCAGCAGCAGGGTTTCCCTTCCTTCGAGCTTGTTCATCGCTTTGCCGATACCGGCTTCAATTACCCCGGTGGCCCTGATCATTCCAAAAGCGCCACCGACAATGAAAACGAAAAAGATAATATTAGCTGCATCGATCATTCCGAGCTGAACACTCATAAAGATTTCAAAAGGCCCGACAGGAGAGGGATCAACATAGGCGAATGATTCCGGATCAATAACGGTTCTCCCTGTTGCCGGGTCTTCCACTCTTTCAAATTCGCCTGCAGGAACAATGTAAGTAAGGGCTGCCCCGATGATTATCATAATCATCAAGAGGACAAAAACATGGGGGATTTTGACTTTCAAGAATCACACCTCCATTAATGTCATTTGTTTTGACTGATCTTTAACCTCTAGTTTCAACCTTTCATCAACTTGGGACCAGGAATTTAATCACCTCCTTGAACAATGGCAATTGTTTCCACTTTCCTAAATATCTTCAGGTATTTGTATACCCCTTCGACATAAAGTGCAATATACCTGCAAATAAAAATATTTACTGATTTATAACTATTTCACATATTGCTTCTTTTTAATGATTAAGGCAACAGGGTAATACCTGGTATTTCTTAAACCAGTACTTATAATAAGTGGTCATCCTTAAAATTATGGACAGATCAATTCTTAAGGCAAAGTAAAAAAGTTTAAACTTAAAAAGAGGGTTCGATTTAGTTTAATTCTGCAAGATCAATATTTAACAAGCAGTCTGCAAGAAGGATAATGCGGTCAAAAAAATCTTTCTCGTATATAAATTCATCATAAGTGTGAGCATTTTTACCAACCGGCCCAAAAGAACAGACCGTCGGAATACCTGAAGCACTGAAAAAAGTTGAGTCCGCTCCACCTCCAACAGCAATAGCTTTCAAAGCACCAAAACCGTTATTTTTTGAAAGGTGGGAAACAAAATGCAATAATTTTTCAGATTCAGCGGTTTTTGCCATGGGGGGATACTCGTTAATGTAAATAGTTTCTGTTTCTAAGTTGTCTTGATGTGGTTGTGCTGCTAGATCATTTGTAAATTTAAGAAAGTCTTTCAGGGACTTATCCTGTTTGAAGCGGATATCAAAGATGCCTTTTGCCCTGTCAGGAACTACATTGACGGTAGTTCCTCCTTCGATGATGCCAATACTGGCCGTAAGATCAGCCTGTGGATCAGTGTACTGACTGTGGATCTTTACAATCTGCCTGGACAATTCAGCTATAGCATTTCTGCCTGCAGCCAGTTCATTACCGGGGTGTGCTGATCGGCCTTTAACTTCAACTGTAAGTGTACCTACCCCTTTTCGCTCCAGGACGATTTGATTGTTGGTTCTTCCTGACTCACAGCAAAAAACGGCTAAGGCATCCTGGCTTTCAGCTTTAAACAAGTCCAGGGCATTTGAGTGCAGGTGGCCGGATTCTTCATCTCCCACCAGGATTATTTTAATCCCGTATTTTTGCTTAT
Source organism: Syntrophomonadaceae bacterium (assembly GCA_003558195.1). Lineage (GTDB taxonomy): Bacteria > Bacillota > Dethiobacteria > DTU022 > DTU022 > B1SED10-74M. The sequence goes on along the minus strand of PWMM01000277.1, from coordinate 3,186 downwards.
TTAAATACAGCAATGCCTTAACGGCATTGATAATCTGGACTATGCCGCCTTTCATATCCAAAACACCGGGCCCGTAAATTTTGCCACTTTCTTTTCTAAATGGATTTAGGTCCTGGGCATTTGAGTCGAATACAGTATCCATGTGGCCGAGGAGAATGATGGATTTATTTGATTCACCTTTTATTTCACTGACCAGATTCGGTCCTGCCTGTTGGAACTCATAGACAGTATTATTAAACCCCAGTGCTTCAAGTTCTGTGATAACTACTTTGGCTACGTCCATAATCCCGGAAAAATTATGCGAACCGCTATCAATTAAAACCAGTTCTTTAAGTAAGCTAATAATATTGTTTTTTTCAAACTCTATAAAATCTTTAACTTGGTCAGAAGACAGCAACAGGATAACCTCCCGGAGACTTATGTCCATAGTTTGAACAGGTGCTTATATTGTGAACTTATGATATCCTGTCTACAGTATTCTGTCAATAATATTGTGAAGATTATTTGTTTTTAACTAAATAGATTAAATATTTTGCTCTCTATGTTAAAATATACTCAAAACCAGGTAAGAGTTCACTGTAATTTTTGCCAGGCTCGATGCGAGAGTAACTGGCAATTTATTAAGATGTTGTGATTAATTTTTGATCTGTTTACCAATAAAGCAACTAATGGGGGATCGACAAGATGTATGATCTTGTAATTAATGGCGGAGAAATAATTGATCCTGTTGACGGTATTTACCCGGCAAATCTTGGGATTGAGAAGAACCGGATAGCCTCTATCGGGCCTGAAATTATGAAAGGAAAACGGGAAGTTGAGGCTGACGGTTGCTATGTAAGCCCCGGTTTTATTGATCTTCACAGCCACGAAAATGGCCTTAAAAATGGATCTATAGAAAAGGGTATTTTTGAAAGTTCAGTACTAATGGGAGTTACGACTTCAGTGGGCGGTAACTGTGGTATGGGTCCGGTTGCTTTAAGTGACTACCGGCAAGCTATTGAAAAGCATGGAGCGCCTTTAAATTATGCTGCCCTTTCAGGGCATGCTCTCTTGAGAGAGGCTGCCGGTTGCACTGACCGCTATGGCCACGCAACTAAAAAGCAGGTGGAGAAGATGGATAGTTTGCTGCGGGAAGCTTTGCATGAAGGGGCTTCAGGTTTATCAGTCGGTCTTGAGTATACCCCAGGTGCTTCTACAGAAGAAGTGCTTGAATTAAGTAAAACAGTAGCAGAATATGATGATAGGCTGATCGCAGTCCATTACCGCTTTGACGGTGAACGTTCACTGGAAGCGGTGGCGGAATTAATTATAGTTGCCAGGGAAACCGGAGCGCGGATGCAAATTTCTCATTTGGGAAGCGGAACCGCCTTCGGGAAAACTGATGAAGCTTTATCTATGATTGAGAGTGCATCTAATGCCGGGATTGATCTCGGTTTTGATGTTTACCCTTATGATGCTTTTTGTTCGCTCATCGGTAGTCCGGTTTTTGACGAAGGTTGCCTGCAAAGATGGGGGGTTGACTATTCGGCAATTAAGGTTGTAGAGGGAAAATACAGTGGTCAATTATGTACCCCGGAGATATTTATGGAGAAGAGGGCTCATGAACCGCAAAGTATGGTGGTTGCTTTTGTAATGGATGAAAAGGAAATATTCAGGGCGATGCAACATCCTATGGCAATAATCGCCAGTGACGGCAGGATCATTAGTGGTCAGGGTCATCCCCGTTCAGCTGGCACATTTCCCCGGGTACTTGGGAAATATGTCAGGGAACAAGGGTGCTTAGATCTAGTTGACGCGATTAATAAAATGACCAGTATGCCAGCAGAACGTCTCCGGTTAGGCTCAAGAGGCAGGATAAAGGAAGGGTTCTTTGCTGATTTAACAGTATTTGATTATGATCAGATAATCGACAGGGCTACTTATGAAGAGCCGACTTTATCGCCGGATGGGATTAATGTTGTAATTGTAAACGGGGTTGAGGTTGTAAAGAGCAGTAAAATGACCGGTAACTTACCAGGTGTATTTCTTGATCGCTGATATTGCTGTCCACTTAGATATTAAAAATAGAGCTAGAATGTTGTAATTTGTAGAGCGTACTCTTTTCAAAAGGAGGTAAAATAATGAATGAACAGGAACTTGTTTCAGAATTATCCAGGCATGTTTCAAAAGAAGAAATAGTTGAATTAACCAGGGAACTGGTAGCCACACCCAGTCACTGGGAAACCCCCGGGCAGGAAAAGGCGGTGGTTCAAGCCCTTGAAGGTTTTTTTAAGAAACAAAAAATGGAATATGAACTACAACTGGTTGAAGGTGATCGCAATAATATAATTGCCAAGATCCCCGGGAAAGGAAAAGGCCGAAGCCTGGCTTTAAATGGGCATTTGGATACAGTTCCTCCTTATGATATGGTTGTAGAGCCATTTGAAGCCGTTATGAAAGATGGAAAAATATATGGCAGGGGGACCAATGATATGAAAGGTCCGGTTGCTGCGATGATCTATACCCTGCTTGCTTATAAGCGTTCCGGGTTGGAATTAAATGGGGATCTTTACTTTACCGGTGTTTTGGCTGAAGAAACAAACAGTGATGGAAGCGAAGCTTTAATTGAATCGGGTTTTAAAGTTGACGGAGCCATTGTCGGCGAACCTTCAAACCGGGAATATGCTATAGGTCACAGGGGCCTGGAATGGCTAGAATTTGAAATTACCGGCAAAACAGCTCACGGCGGTGTTCCCGACGCAGGTGTTAATGCCATAAGCAAAGCGGCTAAGTTTATAACCCGGGTTGAAGAAACTATAATTCCCCGGTTAAAAGAGCTGCAGCATCCTTACATGGGTCCCTCAGTGATGAATTTTGGGTTGATCGATGGAGGACAACAGCCAAGTACTGTAGCAGATCGCTGTATTATTCAGCTTGACCGCCGGTATACTCCTCAGGAAAAACTAGATGATGTGCTTAAAGAATATCAAGATATTATAGATGATCTGGCCCTGGAAGATCCTGATTTTAAGGCGGTAATGCGCCGAATGGAATCAAACCTGATGAAAAAGTATGATCATGTCCCCATGGAGACATCACCAGATGATCCCCTGGTTGAAGATGTAAAATCTGCCTTGCAATATATAACCAAAGAACCGCCCCGCCTGACTACCAGGAGAGGCTGGACCGATGCTGCTATCTTGAATT
>PWMM01000182.1 GCA_003558195.1 Syntrophomonadaceae bacterium | reverse complement strand
GTAAAATCACAATCGGTCAGTTCTCCGAGCAGGCGCACATGCTCACGGCCGGGATGGCCCCAGTAGCGCAGGGCCGGGTTGTCGGCCTCAAAGAGCCCGAAAGGATCATCGCTTGCTGTTTCTCCGGTGCCCGCCCAGACTCGCCGGTCCCGACGGTTCAGCTCCTGATCAAGGCGCCTGGAGTATGCCCGCTCCGTCTCCACATCTTCCCAGAATTCAGCGCAGGGGTTCAGGGTATAGATATAAAGCTGGTGGTTTTCACCCAGAAGAGCAAACAGGTCCTGGAATAACCTGGCCACGTATGATACCCCGAAGATATGAACCAGGGGCAGATCGGCTGATCTAATTTTTGCGATCAACTCATTTTCATAAATGATCCGTTCCAGGGTGATCCAGCGCCCCCCGTCAGGTGGCGGGTTTTTCTCCAGGATCCCGCCTTCTGCAAAAACGGCCCGCCACAGGGAGCGCTGCCAGGAAACAGTTGAAGTAAGCGCCGGATCAGTTTTTGAGGGATCGGCAAAAGGATGCTGCTCATAAGCCGCTCCGTTTTCACGCCAGTAAGAGACCATTTCGCTCCTGGAAAAAATGTATTCCTGGAATAAGTGAGCCATGCGGGCAGCCAGCTGGACCCGTCGCATATCGGATCCGTCTTTTAATAGCAGGTTGTCTGCATTTGAAAAAACCTGTTCGTTAGCTGAAACATCACCGGCAGTGGGGCTTGCGCTTTCCAGGTAACTTTTTACAGGCTGCATGTCGGGAGTTTTTAAAGCCTCTCCATCCATCAGGATTGCCAGTATCGCCGCCTCGATGATATCGAGGCCGGCCACTTTATATTCACCGGGGCAGGTTTTATCAACCATGTCACCGATGAACTGCTCCAGCCTTCTGAAGTTCATGTTGGCCGCAATGCCGAGCTTCTGGGCCAAGCCCAGGCGCACCCAGGTTTCCATGTTCCGGTTCGGCACCACCAGCTCAATCGGCTCTAAAAGGTGGGCAACTTCCCGCTGCGCTTTAACCTGATCGGCCAGGGCATTAAGCAGTTCTTCAGTTCTGTTGGAATAAAATAGTTCAATCACCGGGGTTTAGCTCCTATTTTATTTATCAATGATTTTTAGAGACAATGTTATGGGTATCTTTCTCTTTACAACATCCTATTTCCTGTTAGGGACAGATATGTGTCAAAAAGTACAAAATCAAAAAAAATAGCTGCTTTTTTAATGGTATTTTTTGTTATAATAGTATAAGTGCTTTAAATAGGGTCGAAAGGAACTACTTTTGAACATAAACAGCCTGCGCAATCCTGACTTCTACCACGGCAGACTCGGTAAAAACTACTTTGAAGGCTGGTATTTCAAACTGGTCGATAGCAGCATGAAGCATGCCTTCGCTTTTATTCCCGGCATTTTCTTCAGTCCAAGCGGAGAATACGATCATGCCTTTATCCAGGTTGTTGACGGAATGAAAAAAACGTATCAATATGAGCGTTTTACAAGCGAATATTTTTCCGCTGCCAAAGATGCCTTTTCTGTAAAAATCGAAAAGAATAGCTTTGGGCGTAGTGGCCTTCGTTTTAACCTGTTAGGAAAAGAGGCAAGCATTAAGGGTCAGGTTGCCTTCAACAACCACCTGGACTGGCCGGATAGCTTTTTAAACCCGGGTAGCATGGGTTTTTACAACTATATCCCAAAGATGCAGTGTTACGCACAAGTATGTGCCATGGACTTTGACTTAAAGGGGAGCCTGGAAGTCAACGGGCAATATGTTGATTTTAACGACGGGAAAGGGTATATCGAAAAAAACTGGGGAGCAGCTTTCCCTTACTCATGGGTCTGGATTCAATGTAATAGCTTCGAGAAAAGAAAGAGTTCATTGAGTTGTTCTCTGGCCCATATTCCTTTTCCGATTTCAAGCTTCAGAGGGTTTTTAGCCGGCTTATATGTTGATGATGTTTTTTATGAATTTACTACCATGAACCGTAGCAAGGTAGAAGTAATGCAAAAAGGCACTGACATGGTTTTACACTTAAAAAACAGCCGCCACAGCCTCAGTATTGAATGCGAAACAAATAGCGAAGATTTTATCCTTTTGAATGGCCCCCGCGGCAACCAGATGATCCCGTTGGTCCAGGAAAACTTAAAGGGAAAGGTTAATCTTACTTTAAAAGAAAACAGAGGCGGCAAGTTGATCTATGAAGACAGGGGCAGCTGCGCCGGGGTTGAATACGGCGGTGACCAGATGATGGTTCTTGATGAAAGGGTTTAATTCTTTCTTTTACAGGTGGTCGCTTCTGTGAAAAGTGATAAGGTATTACCGTTATTTTTAAATGAGAGGCTTAATTTAAAAGATACTTATATAAAGCCATCTTGATTGGTTTATAGAAGCACAAAAAAGATCCAACCACAATTATCCGGTTCGCCTTCATCCCGGATATACTCTTCATGATGAGCAGTAATTATTTTATTATTGGTGTTAAAAAGGAGAGATCATGGTCACTATCTATAAAAAAACCGGCAGTAAAGAGAAGGTGTTGGCCCTTTATGATCAGCAGCTAAAAAAACTAAATACCCCCTACCATGATATCTATCTTGACACCCCTTTTGGCAAAACCCACCTGGTTGAAACAGGAAATATGGACGGAAAACCGTTACTGCTTTTCCATGGCGGCAATTCAACTACAGCCTATAACTTGCTGGCTTTAAAATTTCTACTAAAAGATTTTCATATCTATGCCGTTGATACTATCGGGCATCCAGGGAGAAGTGCAGAAGTATCCCTGTCTGCAAAAAACTATGAGTACGGGAAATGGGCTGGTGCCGTAATAGAGGCTTTAGGATACGAAAGCATGGCCTGCATGGGCTCTTCTTTTGGCGGCGGCATTCTTGCTAAAACGATGTGCGTTGCTCCTGAGAAAATAACAAAAGCAGTCCTGCTTGTTCCTGCCGGCATTAGAAACGCACCGGCCTATAAAAGTATGAGCATGATGTTTCCCATGATCATGTACTGGATAACCGGTAATGACAAATGGCTGATCAAATGTATTTTACCGATGGCCATTTCAGAGGACAATATCGATGAAGAAACTTTTAAAACAGTTAAATCCAGTATTGATAACGTTAAAATCAAGGCCGGGATGCCTGCTGATGTAGACCCCGCCGCCATGAAAGAATATAAAGCCCCGGCCCTGGTCATGGCAGCAGAAAAAGATTGCCTCTTTCCAGCTGACCTGGTCCTTCCCCGGGCCGCATCGATCATTCCAGACTGCACTACCCACCGCTTAAAAAACAGGGGCCATATGCATACCCTGACCCCAGGTGAACAGGAATTGATTGCAGCATTCTTAAACGATTAATTGCGAATAAATGATTGCGGGACACAATGACAATGCTCCTTGTGTCCCGCTAGTCCCGCCGGCAAACCCGTAAGGTAAACTTTTCTTATTTAAAACCCTTACTCACTATCCTCACCTTTGCGTCTTAATAAAGCCGATGATGCGCCCCCGGCTGAAAACTCCGGTGCTGTAAAGCTTACTTTCTTACCGTCAAGCACTGCCAGGGCTTTTTCAAGGTCATTAATAATGTCGTCTGGATGCTCGGCTCCTACACATAACCTTATCAAGTTGGGCGGAATGTCAGACTTCTTACGGTCTTCTTCGTCCTGCTGGGAATGAGTAGAAATCGCCGGTATCGTGGCCACTGATTTGATTCTTCCCAGGTCGGTAGCCCTGAAGATCATACTAAAAGCGTCAAAAACATCCCGTGCTTTATCCGGGCTACCTTTAACCCGAAACGATAAGAGATGCCCGTAACGGTTAAGCGGCTGCCTGTACTGTTCATCATGTTCAGCATCAACAAGCCACATATAATCTGAAGCCAGCCGGTGCAGGGGATGTGATTCAAGACCCAGGTAATCAACCTGCTCAACGTGCTTGTGGTCAGACAGGTACCTGGCAACAGTCATACTAGATCGGCTTTGCACATCTACCCTGGAGCGGAGTGTGCGAATATCATTAAGGGCAAGAGAGGCATTCATCGGTGAAATATTGGGACCGTTATCCCGGTTCGGGAGCGTTTTTGCATACAAGGAGAAATCAGCTTTCATTTCCGGGCTGCCCACCTTGCTAACCAGGTTCTTGCGGGATATAACCGCTCCTGAAATGCCAAACCCGCTGGTGCTCAGGGTTTTAGTAACCGACTGAACGACGATGTCAGCACCCAGGGTCAATGGACGCAAGAGAGCAGGAGTGGCAACAGTGCTATCGATGATCACCGGTATATTATGTTGATGAGATAGATCGATCACTTTTTTCAGATCGAAAAAAGACTGGCCCGGGTTGCTCGGTAACTCCCCGTAAACAAATCGGGTATTATTATCAATCAGTTTCTCCCATTCCTCAATATTACCGGGATTGATTACTTTGCGCCACTTGATACCAAGTTCTTTTTCTTTACGGATAGCAAATTGCTGGAAGGTTCCGCCGTACACCTGGGCCGCGGATACGAAATTGATCTGTTCAGTTGGGTTTTCAGGATCTGGTAGCAGGAAGGGATCGACCGCTGTTTGAATGGCGGCCATGCCTGAAGCTGTAGCAAGACAGGATGTTTCCACATCCGATCCATAACCTTCCAGTAAAGCGAGCACTCCCTCGAGGTAATACATGCTCGGGTTAGCGATACGTGAATAGCACCAGGTAGGAATCTTATAGGCTAAAGCGGCCTCCATTTCATCGGAATCCCGGAATGCCTGTGCTGTTGACATGTAAATCGGCTCGATAATCGAACCCTGGTTAAAATCAATAGCCTCCTGCATAGAATAAATTCCATGTACTGCCATGGTGTCAAAGCGGCTTTTTTTTATTTCCGCAAGGTGGTTTTCATGCCAGGCAGCTGCCCGTTTAGCTGCTTCCAGGTAATGTTCAATCCCTTTTTGATCCATCTTATCGCCCTCCATTAATAAAATAGTCGGTGCCGTCAGTATAACATAGAATTGAAAAAACAATGCCACAGGAATAAATCATAATCAGCAAAGAGAAAGAAGTCATCTGGCCTTTCTGTAACTTTAAAACAAATAATTTCCAAATATGTCCTGGCATGATCGATACCTAAAATAACCGTCATCGAACCCTTTTTGGGCCGGCTTTGATTTTAATATCGATAGGTTACGAGGTTTAGCCCTGGAAGCACCAAAAAGAAAAGGACATTTCCCGGGTAATGTTGAAAAGAACCCTTAATCTTAATAACGAAAAAACCACTGGGGGCAAGCATCTTGCGATATACACCTGGGTTTGAGCTGGAATTAAGAATAGGTAGACTGCAGGAAAGCCTGAAGCAAAACGGTATTGATGGAGCAATAATTGTTCAAAATGCCGATCTTTTTTATTTTACTGGAACCATACAGCGCTCATCACTATTTGTGCCGGCAGAGGGGGAACCATTGCTGCTGGT
>PWMM01000256.1 GCA_003558195.1 Syntrophomonadaceae bacterium | reverse complement strand
GTAGTATCGGGCTTACTATTGATTGGGCCTTTTGAGCGAGGATTATTTTTCCCCCGTGAACTGCTGGCGGCAAAAGCAGTTATATTCGCCCTGTTAATTATCTGGGGACTTTTCCGCCTGGTAACGAAAGATGGAAGATTGATTGAATCTCCTCTCGATCTATGTTTAATAATTTTACTTTTGTCATACCTGGTCTCTTTTTATTTTGCAGTTCACAAACGAGATGCACTGGATGAGCTGTTAAAAATAGCGGCTTATATTGTGATTTACCTGGCAGCTATTGAAATATGTCGTCACTTACGATGGCCTTTTATTAAAGTATTTTCTAGCAATAATGAGTCAGAAAACCAACCTGAATTAGAAGGGTCTGCAAATACTGCGGAAAGTGGACCGGGTTTGAATATTTTGCTTCATCTCTGCCTGGGCACAGCATTTATTGTAACTCTTGCCAGCCTGGGAGCTGCTGCCGGTTACTGGCAGTTTGCCGGAGCCTATACTTCATATCGCATTGGTTCTCCCATGGGTTATGCAAACACAGCTGCCGCTTATCTAATGTCTGCTTACCTGCTGGCGTTGGCTCTTGCTCCGATGGTGAAAAAATGGTTTAAACTTTTATATCTTATACCGGCAGTTTTAATGCTGATTACAATTATTCTTACTTTTTCTCGTGGGGCCTGGTTATTACTCCCTCCCCTGGCACTTTTGTTAATCATTGTCTCCTCGCCAGGCCAGCGGTTTCGCACTTTCTTATACCTGGCCGTAACTGCAATTGCGGCTTTGCCGGCGGCATTTGTAGCTGATCCAGCTTTCCGGGCTGCTACTCCTGTTCAAGCCTGGTTAGCGATACTTTTGGCTATACTGGTAACAGTTGTTCTTGGTTTTGGGGTAGAGCTTTATCTTTCCAGGAGCAAAAAAGTCCGGCTGGCGTTAGCTGGTGGAGTGGTAGCAACTGTTATAATTGTTTTGATTCTTACGGTTATTCTCCCTGCCAGTGGGCCCATTAAATTTGAAAAGGCCTACCCTGAAGAGCAGGCAATGCAGCAGGTTGAACAGGTTATTAATAATGTTACTCCTGATAGTGACTACCTGATAAACCTGGAGGTAAAGACAGAACCAGGTTTATCAGCTGATAGTATGGCAGATGGTAATGTTTGGGGCATTAGGGTGCTTGAAGGAAGAAAAGGCTATGTAGATGTTGAAATTGCTGATCATCATGGTGGAGTAACTGATAGTTGGGAGATAGATGAACTAACATTTAAAACCGGCAAAGACGCCTTAAGGATAACCGTTCAGTTATATAATTTAGAGCCTGAAACTTCCGTGGCTTTTAGAAATGTTACTTTAGTTAGCGAAGATCAAGCGACCCGTTTAAATTTTGCTTTTAACCGTGTTTTACCGGATCGTTTTTATGATCGCTTATTTTCATATTCACTTGACCGGAATCTAGATCGCAGGCTTGACTTTTACGTAGATGCAGTTAAAATCATCAGGGATTATCCAATTTTTGGCGCCGGGGGTGGAGGTTGGAACGCCCTCTATCGCAGCTATCAAGAATTTCCCTATGATTCTACTGAAGTGCATAATCATTTTTTGCAGGTTTGGATTGAAGCAGGTATTTTTGGGTTTCTTGCTTTCACGGGGATTTGGATTAGCTTTACCGCTGCTTTCATTAAAAACTGTGTTATGAAAAAAGCTTCTTCCCAAACCTGGCAGTATTGGACGGCTTCCTATATTCCTGCTGCAGCCCTTGGGGCTCATAGTATTATTGACTGGAATTTTTCACTGGTTGCTGTAGGGATCTTTCTTTTTGTAATACTGGGAACTGGCCGCAGTTTAGATCAAGCTAATTGGTTTGGTGATCCAGGAAAGAAAAAGATTAATTTAAGCCAGCGGGGTTTGTATATAGGCATTTTTGGCTTGGTTGCAGGAATATTTCTATTTGCTTATAATTTAGCCCTGATTCATGGTCTTTATGCTACCTGGCGCTCCCAGGAGTATATGCAGCAGCGTAATTATAAGCAAGCTATTGCAGAAATGCAAAGCGCTATGCGAACTGATCCCTACCGGAGTGATAATTATCATAATTTAAATGTGTTAATTGAAGATCGCTTTCAAAGAACCCAATCGCCTGCTGATGTCGAAGTGATGCTCGATCTGGCCAGAAAAGCTTATGAACTCGAACCGTTTAACCCTAATTACGTTTCACGGTATGGCAACTTGCTGCTGCAATATGTAGATTTTGAAGAAGGACTGGAGTATCTTGACTCAATGATAGAGCTACGCCCCTTTATGGAAAGCAGCTATCTTCAAGCAGCCATTCCCCGGCTCCAAATTGCCGAGTTTTTATTACAAGAAGGTGAGCAATCGCAAGCAGAACGCTTCCTTAACGAGATTATTATTATAGAATCGGTTATGAAAGAGTATTATGGAGAAATAGGGCCCCTGGCATTTGTAATCGGTAGAGCTTATTATTTAATGGGAGATACTGATAAAGCAGTCCAATATTATGAAAAAGTTGATCAAGATGACTTTTATTACGATCAAGCTTTAGAAGAGCTCTCTGAAATTGCTACTGGTAATTAGCTTTGTTTTTACAGTGTTATTGCTGGTTGCAACTGGAAAGGAATAACATATGCTGTTTAGAAAGAGCTTATTAAAAAACTATGTTTTTTTGGTTTTACTTCTACCGGTTTGTTTTTCTCTGATTGGCTGTGCAGGAGTAGATCGTGATTGTGACAATAATGTGTTAGAAGATCCTGGTTTAAAATATGAAGATGGAGAGGATTATCAAGTTATGGAACAAAAAAATAAGAATATTGAAAGTGAAATGCCGCTATTGGATCAAAAGGTGCCTGATAATCTGGAAACTGCGACTTTAGCTCTTGGATGATTCTGGGGCCCTGATGCCCAGTTTGGGCAGATTGAAGGTGTTTATAGAACTCGTGTCGGTTATGCCGGAGGGACATTGCCAGACCCCACTTACCACCGGCTAGGTGATCATACAGAGGTATTTCAAATCGACTACGATCCCCGCTTAATATCGTATAAAGAAATCCTTGATATATTTTGGGTGAGCCATAACCCGTCTTCTAAGGCCTGGTCCAGGCAATACATGGCAATGATTCTTTACCATGACCAGAACCAGAAGCAGATTGCCCAAAAGAGTAAGGAGATCGTTGAAAAAGAGCAGGGTATTAAAGTGCAAACCGAGATTCAACCCCTGGATAAATTTTACCTGGCGGAAGATTATCATCAGAAGTACTACCTGCAAAACACCGATCAGCTGGCCTTTGAAATAAAGACCTATTATCCTGATATTGAAGATCTAACAAATTCAACGGTAGCTGCCCGCCTGAATGGCATTGCCGGAGGTTACGGCGATCCCAAAATTCTGGAAAGAGAGCTTGACGAGTACGGTTTATCTCCCCAGGTAAAAAAGATTTTACAGGATGTAGTTTATGATTAAGTAAGGATACTTAAATAAAGCAGTTCCGGCTAGTTGAACCTAAGACTGATTAATATGTTTAAGAAGTATTTGATGCCCTTAAAGACGATCATAGAAAAAAGGATTAAAAGTCTTTGCTGAAACTAGTTATACTGTGCTATTATTTAAAAAAGATTTTCAAATGAAGCTTAAGTTAGGGGACGTAGCTCAGCGGGAGAGCGCTTGACTCACATTCAAGAGGTCGGAGGTTCGAAACCTCTCGTCCCCACCATCAAAGATACAATCACCGGGGTTTTCTAAGCCTGGTGATTTTTATTACAGGAACTAGCTTTCAATAAATAGTAAAATAGCTTAACAGGCTACAAGTGAACAATTAAGAGGAGGCTATATTCATTGCCACAAAAACGCCTGATTATTATCGGAGCTGCCGGACGGGATTTTCATAACTTCAATACAGTTTACCGGAACCAGGAACTATATAAAGTTGTTGCTTTTACAGCAGCCCAGATTCCAGATATTGACGATCGGCGCTACCCCCCTGAACTGGCCGGCAGGCTATATCCCGAAGGAATACCTATTTATCCTCAGGAAAAACTGGTCGAACTGATCAAGAAGTTCAGCGTGGACGAATGCGTTTTTTCCTATAGTGATGTCAGCTATCATGAAGTGATGGCTGTAAGTGCCCTGGTAAATGCAGCGGGTGCAGATTTTAAACTTCTGGGTCCCCGTGGCACCATGTTGAAAAGTACCAAACCGGTTATCTCTGTTTGCGCTATTCGAACCGGTAGTGGCAAAAGCCAGACAGCCCGCAAAATTATTGAGGACTTGATGGCCAGGGGATTCAAAGTCATCGCTGTGCGGCACCCTATGCCTTATGGAAACCTGGAGGCCCAGCGGGTTCAGCGCTTTGCTGCCTTGAAAGACCTGCTTACTCACGATTGCACGATTGAAGAAATGGAAGAGTACGAACCGCATGTGGTAAGAGGGAATGTCATCTATGCCGGAGTGGATTATGAGAGTATATTGCGAGAAGCTGAAAACGACCCGGACGGCTGTGATGTGATCCTTTGGGATGGTGGCAATAATGACTTTCCCTTTTATAAACCGGACCTGGCTGTAACGGTTTTTGATCCTCACCGACCGGGTCATGAACTTTCATATTACCCGGGTGAAGTAAACCTGAGAATCGCTGATGTAGCTGTAATCAATAAGGTAGACAGTGCCGAACTGAAATCTGTTAAGGAGGTGGAGGAAAACATCCGTCTTGCTAATCCCGAGGCCTTAGTGATCAAAGCTGACTCAAACATCATTGTAGACAAACCTGAGTTGATAAAAAACAAGCGAGTTTTGGTGGTGGAAGACGGACCTACTCTAACTCATGGTGAAATGAAACTTGGAGCAGGAACTGTGGCGGCCGGGCGCTGGCATGCCTCAGAGATTGTTGATCCACGCCCCTACCTGGTGGGGAAACTGGCAGATACTTTCCGCACCTACCCGGACATAGGTGTTCTTCTTCCGGCCATGGGATACGGGGAACAGCAGCTTCGAGATTTGGAAGCTACAATTAATGCCGTAGATTGTGATGCTGTGATTATTGGTACTCCTATAGATCTGAGCCGGATCATCACTATCAACAAACCCCACACCCGGGTTCACTACAACCTGAAAGAGCGAGGGGAACTCAACTTGCATACAGTGCTCGATAATTTTGTTAATAAGCACCTGAATTAATTGTGTACGGTAATAACAGCTTCATTAAAAAATAATCATTAATCACCAGTACTGGTGCTAGTTTGAACTGATAGGCGTTTTTGTCGCTTCCTTTCCAATACTGACGGTGCAAAACGGTTAGTACCCCACACACCGGTAAGAATAGCGGCAGTGCCAACTAAATGATGCCAGAAAATAATTTCATCTCGAAAAACCACTCCAGCAAAAATCGCTACTACTGTGACCATGTTGGCGAACACTGAACCCTGGGTAGCGGTTATTTTGCTGAGCACAAAGT
>PWMM01000247.1 GCA_003558195.1 Syntrophomonadaceae bacterium | reverse complement strand
CTCTTCCTAATCTGCCTGTTGTTATAATCTTAAGCATCGTAACTGAAATTGGTATGAAAATGAGTACTGTCCTGCATGTATGGGAAGTTTCAGTATGGAAGATAGTGGGCGATACTGGATTCTAAATACCGTATCTTTGTACGCTATCCACATGCAAAAACAAACCGTATTCAATAATTTTGTACCTCTTTTCTTCTTCAAGGTGTTGACATTTACATAATTTGTTTACACATTGTGTTTACACAAAAATTCAAATCCTTACAGAGACCACAAAGGGTTAATGTGTAAATAATTTGTGTAAACATGAATAGACGCGCAACATATAAGCTGGTCATCCGGAAGGATCGGCCGAACAAACACGGTGAATTCCCGGTGTACCTCCGGATCACAGAAAATCGAAAACCACGATACTACAGCTCCGGGTTCTTCGTTAAAGATACCCATTGGCTTGATGAAAAACAACGCGTTTCAAGGAAGCATCCGGACGCGGATTTTATTAACGATCGATTGAGTGAGTTCTTCCATATACAGCGATCGATGTATACCAATCAAATCAAAAATGTGGAGGAACCAGGTGAACCGGAGAAGCCGGAGTTTTTCAGTTATGCCGATAAGATCATGGACCGGTTGAAAGCAAATGAACAATATGAGGAACTGAAAAAATACCGCGTCGTTATCGGGAAGTTTAGAGAATCCACCGGCAAGAATTACCTTCCCTTTGACGAGATCACCGTCGGGACGCTTGTTGATTTTGAGACGTATCTCCGGACCGTGAAGAAGAACGGCCGGAATACAATCTATAAAAATATATCGAAGGTCCGGCGAATATTCCGGATCGCAATTCAGGAAGAAGTTATCCCGGTATCCTGCAATCCGTTTGCCAGGTACTCACCGAAATCGGAACGGCCGAGTGAAAAAACAAAACTATCTATGGCGGATATTAAGAATATCCAGAACCTCAAGCTCGAGTCGGGATCCTGGGAGTGGAATGCGCGGAATTACTTTTTATTCTCATTTTACACAGCTGGTATTCGATTCGGGGATTTATGCGTTTTGAAGTGGAAGAACATTCATAACGGACGGCTGATATATCAGATGGGGAAAACCGGTCACGGGAAAAACGTGAAGCTGCTTCCCCCCGCTCTCGAGATATTAAAACACTATGAAGATAACACAGATCCGGAATCATATATATTTCCATTACTCCCGGTCAACAGAGATCTCTCGGATCCGTTCACTCTTAAGAAAGCGATATCCTCGAAAAATGTCCTGGTCAATAAATACCTTCAAAGGATAGCGAGGCGGGCCAAGATCAAAGAACACATTTCGTTTCACGTTTCCAGGCATAGCTTTGCCGATTACGCTCGGAAGAAAAATATGAACCTGTACTCTATCAGCAAGGCCCTTGGTCATTCCGATCTGAAGATAACACAACAATATCTTAAATCGTTTGATGAGGAATCACTTGATGAGGATATGGACCGGTTGTTTAATGGTGAAGATGTTTGAAAAAATCAATAAACTATAAACGGAGGTGTAAAATAAAAAGCGACGCGGACAAATGGCGTGAAAAACAGGCAGAGATATTACTTGACCTATTCCGAGAGAAAAACGGATATAGCGCGAGGAACATGGAGGAACTTGAAAGGTTTGTAAAAAATAACGAAGAATGGGTTAGGAAAGAACAGGCAAAACGCGAATCTGGTATTACAGGAAAAAACTGAAAAAAACAGGGGTACATAGATATCGGCCCTCCCCGAGAAAACCCGGGAGAAACGATCTCAGGACTTTTTTTATTTTGCAAAAACAAGAATTATCCACTAACCCCAAAAAATAGGAGGTCAAAATGCAAACACAAAAAACAGATGTGACAAAGCCGAGTGAAAATTTCGGCGCGAATGTACGACGGGCTTTAATAAAAAAAGAACGATCGGCCGGATGGCTGGCAAAAAAAACGGGTATAACGCATGCCAGGATCCGGGAAATATTTGACGGTGAGGATCCAGCGATCGATGAAAGCGTAAGGATATGCAACGTGTTGGATGTGTCGCTTTCAGCGATGTGTAAAAGTGACACTTGACTTTATTGTCAAAGGCTCGTATAATTTTATATGGAAAAAAAGGAGCGTCGGGACGTCGACACGAAACTCCGGAAGCGCGGATGGAGGCGGTGTGTAATGTCTTTAGAAATTTTGGGATACCGACCCCATACATATTCCGACCGGGAAACAGGAATCGATGAGCTCCCCAGGGATCCGGACCGCATTACCGGCGATCGTGTTGAGAGGATCGATGAGTAAATAAGAGACAGATTAATGTCGCAATAAACCGAACAAAGTTTTAATCCCGCATCGCCTCCACGCGGAGGGGCCAACGGTTGGCTGCGACCGGTGCGGGGTTTTAAACATGTATATGTCAGGCAAAAACAAAGGCGGATATTCTCTCCCGGTAACTAATCATACCGATTTTAGAAAAGCGCGTAAACGCTTATCATATCTTCTATCTCTTGATGCAACGGAAATAACTATGGACGAGCTATGTGAAATCGGGGATGTTGCTGATTCTATTTTTGAGTATTTTAAAAATTCTCACAATCATTATTTAAATAATCCAGATCTATCCGAACAGGAGAACAAGAGAAGGCGCGAAGTTGCTAAATCGATTATTAATATAATGTACAAGGAAACAGATGATGAGAACCACGTCGAAGAAATAAGCAAGGCGTTTGAAAAGGATAATGACCTTGTTGAAGAATTCAGAAAAATGAAACAAATGACATTCGAACAATATTACAATTACATTACAACTTATAAAAATCATAAAAGCATACAGGACGTCCGGGGAGAAATGTTTTGGAAAATCAAGCGATTGGATAACTTAGAGGGCAGAGGAAGAAAAGACAAAGATATTATTAAACTTATAGCAAGATATTTCGATGAGGACGTCGATACCATCAAAAGATCCATTACTCGATATAATGCGACCTTAAAAAAAGTGACACCATGTCCCTGACATAGTTTTCAAATTTCCGTATGATGAACCCGTGACCGGCGATCAGTAGCGATAAAAAGTTTTTTTTGCCTGACACAATACCCGCTACCTTTCGCCGGTCGCGGGTTTTTTATTTTAGGGGGTAACATCGTTTTTAATTTTCCAACGTCGGGCGACCCCCTCCCGGCTTAGAACAGATAATTATTTATGATCCGCGAAACAGTAACATACGGCAAATACCGATATCGGGCTGGGCGATCGACGCGAGCGAAGGTCGACGCCATCAATTCGGTGATGGAAGTATCCCGAGATGCCCGTCACCTTTTCAAGGGCGGTAAGTTATTTGCATTGAATGAGACGATCGCGCGTGATTCTGATTATAATGTTCTGAAAATTACGCTAAAGTATGGCAAACGGAAAGCCGATTGGAAAATTTATACTGTCGATCGAGGATATTTTTTGCAGCATGCGAAGCCGTTTCCCATCACCAACAAGAGCGGTGAAAAGGAAGATCTGTTGGCAATAGAAGTCGATAAATTAACGAGCGCAGCTCAATCCGATTTTTTCAATCAGGAAGAATTATTCGAGGAGAAACATGGTCGATGAATTCATGAAGTTGATCGAAGAACCGCTTAAAAGAATTGTAAAAAAAGCCGTTGCCGAAGCGGTTAATGAATCCCTGCCAAACGCAATGAAGGATATGGAGAAGCCGTACTTGACGGTTGACGAGGCTGCTGAAATATCCGGACTGAGTAAACGGTCCTTACAGCATCTGAGAGACTCAAATCAAATCTCTTACATAAGGTCCGGTAAACGCAGGATCCTCATTCCCCGGCGGGAATTCATTGAATACCTGGAATCTCGTAAGTTCAAAATCGGAAGTGATGAATGAAGCCAGTTGATACAAACATATCGACATCCCCATCGAACGGTATTCACTCCCGAACGGTACAGAACATTTCATCAAAGATATTGGCTTTTCTCATACAGAATGGATCCGATCCGATGCAAAAAGTTTTATCTATCGGACTGCGAAGCGTACACTTCCCGGTACTGTTTGATTCGATTATATATTCACAGATTGAATTATTATACAACGCAAACACTTCAATCGATCTCACTGCAATCTACGAAAAGATAAAACCCGATAATGAAAAGATCCGGGATCACCTGAAGGATGTAAAATATAAAAATGCCTATGATGAAGCCGTTAAAAAATTAAAAAACATGATTATCGATTACGCGGCTTTAGACATTGAACCCTCATTCAGCATAACACGTGCCTCGGCATTTCTTATTGATGAATTCACAAAGAAACAGGACTACAATTTCCTAACACGTGTAACAAGCGATCTGGATAACGGGGCCGATCCCTGGGACGTGCGAGATCAACTAAAGACTTATATTTCCAGTACCACTCCCCGAGCGTTATCCGATTCAAAAATTTTCATACCGACCTGGGAAAATCAGCCGGCCGATCGCGAACCATTAATAAATTTAAACGGTTATCAGATCCTTTCCGTTGGGAATATTTCATTACTCACATCATTGCCGGGTATCGGTAAATCAAGTATATGCGAAGCAATAGCATCGAGTGCTATAAATGATAATGCTGATACATTTGGTTTTGAGGTGGAATGTTCATCGGTGCTGTATGTGGATACTGAACGTAGTGATGCAATGCATTGGAGGTCTTGGAGGCGAATGATGAAGCGGGCCGGAGTGGTGCATCCGGATCTACCGGAGAATGTAACATTCGTAAACCTGGTATCGGTCCCCGGCTCATTAGATAAGCGAAACACCATGCAGCAATTAATACATAGTGGAGGTTACGATCTAATAATTATCGACGGTGCCGGTGACTTCGTGACAGATGTGAATTCATCTGAGGAATCTGCAGAATTCTCGAATTGGATACGCGCATTAGCGAACGAACGGAACATCGGTTTCTTTTTGACGATTCATACAAATCCACAGATTAATAATTTGAAAGGCCGGGGGCATTTGGGATCCGAGCTTCAACGTCGGGCGGAATCCGTATTTACCCTGCATCGCGATACAGATACCGGCCAGCGGACTTTAACATCTGATTTCAGCTACGGCAAAAATCGTGAGGATGATGACCGGCTTGATATATATTTCGAGTGGGATGACTCGGCCGGGATGTTTGTCAGTTGCAGCAACAAGATCCCGAAACGCAGGCCGGGCGGTCGTGAGGACCTGGAAAAGCTTGCCGGTGAAGTTTTCCCCGATAATGCAAAGCTCACATACGGTGAGGCTATAGAAAAAATCATGACCTGTTCAGATGTGAAGGAATCTATGGCAAAGAGAAAATTGAAGAAAATGATAAAGTTGGAATTGGTATGTAAGGATGAATATTCTGGAGTATACAGTCTGATTTAGGGTACTCAGGGTACTCTAAGGGGTACTTTAAGGGGTATAGGGTACAGGGTACAGGGTACCATATATATATGGT
>PWMM01000041.1 GCA_003558195.1 Syntrophomonadaceae bacterium | reverse complement strand
TTTCAGGAGGAGAGGCCCAGCGGGTTGCTATCGCCCGTTCTGTGGCCTTCGACCCGGAGCTGTTACTTCTTGATGAACCAACGGCCAACCTGGATCCATTTAATATCGAGTTAATTGAAGAAATGATCGTCACCCTGAACAAAGAGAAATATATTACGGTGGTTATTGTTACCCACAATGTTTTCCAGGCCCGCCGTATAGCCGATGAAGTATTATTTATGGACAAAGGTGAAATTGTTGAGATGGGATCTGCAGAAAAAATATTTACACACCCTGAATATGAAAAAACCCGCCTGTTCGTTGAAGGTAAGGTGGTGTTTTAAACTATGGACGCCAAAGGTGTTAATATATTTAATATCCGGGAGCTATCGGGTTCGATGGGTGATTTTGGCACCCTGATTCCACTGGCTGCAGGTTACATTGTCGTCTGTGGCCTGGACCCGGCTGCCATTCTAATTACCGTCGGCCTGGTAAGCATTATTACTGGATTAATTTTTAAGCTGCCCATCCCTATAGAACCGATGAAAGTCCTGGCAGCCATTGCCATAGCTCAAAGCTGGACCCCGTCCATGATTTATGCTTCCGGGTTTGCCATGGGTCTAACCTGGCTTATTTTTTCTATTACCGGGGTAATTGAGTTAATAGCTCGTTATACTCCCCATCCCGTAGTGCGGGGTATACAGGTGGCGCTGGGGGTAATGCTGGCAATTCAGGCCTACTATTTAATGTCCACCTGGTGGCTGCTGGGGATAGCTGTTTTAGTGGTGGCGCTCTTATTACGGAATAACCGGGTTTTACCCTCCATGCTGGTGATCATGGGCATCGGTATTGTCATCTCCCTGTACCATGGCCTGCCATCAAAGGATGGCCTGATTGGGTTTTCCCTGCCGGTTATAACCACTTTTGATTTTAATAATCTTTGGACCGTAATGGTCCTGGGAGGATTTGCGCAAATTCCGCTTACTGCCACTAACAGTGTATTGTCAACCGCCTCTCTTTTAAAAACTTACTGGCCGGGAAGGGAAATCAAGCCTAGAAGCTTATCTTTGAGCATCGGTCTCTTTAACCTGGGACTGCCTTTCCTGGGCGGGATGCCGATCTGTCACGGGGCGGGTGGCCTGGCTGCCAAGCATTATTTTGGAGCCAGAACAGGCGGAGCCAATATCTCCATCGGAATAATTGAAATCATAGCCGGCCTCTTCCTGGCCGGTTTTGCTGCACTGGTATTTGCCGAATTTCCGGAAGCGGTTATTGGAGCAATGATGCTTTTAATCGGTATGGAACTGCTTAAATTTATAAAGGCTGTTCCCTGGGGTTGGGAGTATATACCACTCGGCGCGACGGTTGTAGTGTCGGTTATTTTTAACATGGCTTATGGCTTTATAGCAGGACTAGTTATTTTTTACTTAATCCGTTATTATTACCGGCTCCAGGTCAAAAGGAGATAGTTGATTATCTCCTCAAGAAAGTATTAAGAGTGAGTATCAAGTTTAGCAGGTTAATGGATTCCTCGTGTAGCCAGAACTTCTTTTGCTGGAGTGCGGTCACCATTACAGCTAATTCTTCTGGGGGCATCATAGTATTGGATATTGAATCCATAATCACCATAGAGGTTTATAATTCTTTCAGTAGCCTGGTTGGATAGAACTACCGGTCCGGGATGCTTTATAAGCCATTTCACCAGGCGCACCTGGTCTTCCCAGGTGAAGCCATCTTTTGAATAGCTGGTGAATTCAACATCATAAGGTGGATCAGCGTAAATAAAGTCATCATCTTTCAAGGCTAGATCTTCAAAATCAGTACAGGTAAACTCCCAGCGTTTAAAAACCTCTCTGTATTGCTGGTAGCTTCGGATATAGTTGATTTTTTTGTAACGGCCGAAGGGTACATTGAAAAAGCCTTTCTGGTTAAAGCGGCATAGGCCGTTAAAACCGGTGCGGTTAAGGTAATAAAAGAGCTCTGCAGCTTCTTTGTTGTTCATAGTACCCTTTTCTATCAAGCTGTTAAAGCGTTCCCGGTGACTGTAGTAGAACTCCGTGTTATTTTCCAGTGGAATATCTATATGAAGGCCTCTTTGAATCCACTTGAAAAAGTTGATCAGGTGAGTATTAATATCGTTTAGAAGGGCTTTTTCGGGCATTAAGCCTAAGGTAACGGCCAGGCCGCCGCAGAATGGTTCTACCAGGCGGCGCTGAGAATAAAGTTCCCAGGTTGGTTTTAAATGCGGAACCAGCCAACTTTTACCGCCGGCCCATTTAAGGGGCGGTTTTAAGCCTTGTGTGTTGAGAGTATTTATCGTGAAATCGCTCCTTGTTGGTGTATTAGTGTTAAAGGCTTATTTAATAATTTGACTTAAAGTGTTAGTTCCCTGCTTGGACGATTAAACATTCATTAAACATTTGAAATCCCTGGTTGGTTCACAGTGTGGAAAATGAATGTCTGTATAATTAACAGAATTTGAATTAATGCCGAACATAGCATATAATAATGGTAGGATTAGTAGTAAATGTGCTGTTTGAATTAAGCGAGGGAGGTTGAAATATTATTACTATGAATAGCGAAAAAGGCAAGAATATAAAAGAAGCTAAAGAAAGCAAACCCAACCATTCAGGGCATAATGGGCATGATCAGCATGCCGGCCACAGCCCAAAGATGTTCCGAGACAAATTCTGGTTATCATTGTTTATGACCTTGCCGGTGGTTTACTGGTCTGCTCATATCCAACATCTTTTTAATTACCGGGCCCTGGAATTTCCAGGTACGGACTGGATTCCACCGGTCCTTGGAACAATTATATTTTTTTATGGTGGCTGGGTTTTTATTAAGGGAGCATGGCAAGAACTTAAAGCTAAGCTGCCCGGGATGATGACCCTGATTTCACTGGCTATCACGGTTGCATTTATTTTTTCATGGGTTGTTGATCTTGGTTTCATCCAGGCTGAATCGCTTTGGTGGGAGCTAGCTACGCTGGTTACAATTATGCTTTTAGGCCACTGGATCGAGATGCGTTCGATTGTCCAGGCCCAGGGTGCACTGCAGGAACTGGCAAAACTACTTCCCCATAAAGCTACTCGTGTAACCGGGCAGGGTGAAGAGGAAGTTTTGGTAAGCGAACTGCAAGAAGGAGATATTGTCCTGGTCCGACCAGGTGAAAATATACCGGCAGATGGAATATTAAAGAAAGGCAAGAGTGATGTTAACGAGGCTATGATCACCGGCGAATCAACCCCGGTGAAAAAAGAACCAGGGGATGAAGTTATTGCCGGAACCAACAACGGAGAAGGATCTCTGAGGGTTGAAGTGACGGGGACTGGTGATAAAACCAAGCTGTCCGGGATTATGCGGCTTGTTGCTGAGGCGCAATCATCAAAATCAAGGGCTCAAAATTTAGCAGATCGAGCTGCCCAGTTTTTAACAGGCGCCGCTTTGCTGGCTGCGATACTGACTTTAATTGGATGGCAATTTGCCGGCATGCCCGTTGATTTTACAATTGTGAGGGTAGTCGCAGTACTGGTAATTGCCTGCCCTCATGCTCTTGGACTTGCTGTACCCCTGGTGGTAGCTATTTCTACAACCCTTGGTGCCCTGGGCGGCCTTTTAGTCCGGGACAGGCTCGGGCTTGAAGAAGCTCGCAATCTTGATACAGTTATTTTTGATAAAACAGGAACCTTGACCTTGGGTGAGTTTCGAGTGGTGGCCATGAAAACCGTGGACGATATATCAGAAGAAGAAGCTTTGCGTTTGGCAGCAGGAATTGAAGCAGAATCCGAGCATCCTATAGCACGCGGTATCTTGAAAACAGCCGAAGAAAAAGCTCTAGAGCTACCTCTGGTAGAAAAGTTCCGGGCCATTAAAGGCAAAGGAGTGGCCGCAACAATCGAAGAAACAGAATATTATGTGGGCGGACCGGCTTTACTGGAGACAGAAAAGGCAGTTATTCCTTCAAGGCTTCGTGATGAATCGAATAAAGCTGCTGAACACGGCCAGGCTGCAGTATACCTGCTTCGAAATGGAAATGTAATTGCTGTTTTTATAGTTGCCGACGCTGTTCGCAAAGAGAGTAAAGAAGCTATCGCTTCTCTTCACGAACGGGGTGTCGAAGTAGCGATGCTTACCGGAGATTCTCGGGCTGTAGCCGAAGCAGTAGCTGAAGAGTTAGGGATTGATACATTTTTTGCTGAAGTGTTACCAGAGGACAAGGCGTCAAAAGTCAGAGAGTTACAGGCTGAGGGTAAAAAAGTTGCCATGGTCGGTGATGGAGTCAACGATGCTCCTGCCCTTGCTACCGCTGATATCGGAATAGCTATTGGTGCGGGTACTGATGTTGCTGTGGAGGCAGGGCATATCGTACTGGTGAGATCAGATCCACGTGACATATCCCGTATTGTAACCCTTTCTAAGGCTACTTACAGTAAAATGGTTCAAAACTTGTGGTGGGCGGCCGGGTACAATATAGTTGCGATTCCCCTTGCTGCGGGAGTCCTGGCCGGCTGGGGAGTTTTGTTGACACCTGCTGTAGGAGCAGTCTTGATGTCTGCCAGCACAGTAATTGTGGCCATAAATGCGCAACTTTTAAGAAGAACAGAGCTATAATTGTTTGAATTAATTTTATAAAACTGATTAATAGAGTTCTAACCAGCAAGTTTAGCCGGATATATGTTTTAGATAATAATCTTTATCATGCTCTTAAGCGGATCTAAAAAGTAATGAAATTATTACCAGGGCCTGCTGACATTCACCATCGTGTAAAGCTGTTGTAGGGATTTAATAGGTGAATTTTTGAGAGATATAGAGTGAGGAACCTCATGCTCAGACAAAACATCTCCCAGCTAAGGAGGCAGAGGTTCCTCATGGAAGTAGTTTGTTTATTAGAAGCCAAAGCCCTGGCAATGGTAAAAAATTCATATCAGTAATAACTGAAAATTTATGATATAATCATTCTATCGGGTAACTTTACAGATCAGAACGATTATTTATTATACCCATTTGCGCTGTCCTGGTAAAATGATTTATAGATCCTTACTCCTCAGCCTCAGGCTTAATGTCTATTTACAGGGATGGCTTCGCGGAGTATGCCTGAGTATTTACTGTAAATCTTGTTTATAAAGTCTACATCGTTGACAGTAGGTTCGTCTATAATAGATTATTGGTTTGTGGGTTGAACGTCTGTCAAGCAGTTACTTATAGCTCTTGCGTGAAGGTGGCCATATGAAAAAAAGAATACTGCTGCTGTTTTTGGTGTTGTTTATCCTTACCTTACCTTTCGGTGGAGGAGTGTCCGCTTCAAGAGTCTCCCATTTAGGTTTTGTGGAAACAGATGTCATCTTATTCCCTGACGGCAATGCTATTATGTCCTATACCGTGCGCTATAATGTGGTTCCGGGCGAGACAATGCTGGCCTTTACCATGTCCGGCTTTGACAGGCTGGAGCCTGTCTTTGATTATGAAAATGCCTGGGTGATCACAGATGA
>PWMM01000273.1 GCA_003558195.1 Syntrophomonadaceae bacterium | reverse complement strand
ATACCGATATTGGAATGATGTACAGGGACCATGAAGCAGCAAGACAATTTATCAGCAGCCAGCGGCCTGTGGTAAGAAATGTAATGGAAGAATTAGGGCTTATAGGGCAATAAATTGCTGGGGTCCGGTTAATAAAACAACCTGTATAAGAAGCAAGGGCCTTTATTCGTTTGCTAGTAATCATTGATCCCACATGAATAAAAGGCTCTTGCTCTTACCTTAAAAAAAGTTCTATATTAATGAAAAAGAAAGGAGGCCTAGTAAAATTCTATGATTAGCAGTTATTCAAAAATAAGAAGAAAAGCCAAAGAAGATATCATTATTGCAATTCTTTTTATTTTATTGGCTATTATAGTTTTTATAGCCTCTTTTGAATTACCGGAACCTCCAATTGCTACAAGCGGACCGGCTTTTTGGCCTCGGGTTATCGCCTCTCTCATGACCATTATGTCACTCTTTTTAATAGGCAATGCTCTTATAATGTTAAGAATGAAAGAGGCAAAAATTGACAATGAAGTCCTCAAGGAAGAAAAAGCTTCATTAGAAGAAGACGATACTAAAATAACAACTAAAGAAGTTTTAATAGGCTGGTGGGTAAAGTATAAAAAACCGCTTATTGCGATATTTGCCACTTTTATTTTTTACTTGTTTTTCCGGGTATTAGGTTTTATCTTATCTGTTTTTTCTTTAGGGGTAGTTATTGCGTTTTTAGTTGAAAGTGATATTAACAAAAAAAGTGCAGTTAAAATCATTTTACAGTCAGTGGTAATGACTATAGGCATGTATTATTTGTTTGCTGTGATCCTTTCAGTTCGCATGCCCGGGGGCTTACTTTAAAAACCGGTAATTAATACGAGCAAGAGGAGTGTTTAGGGATATGGATATTGTCATAGAGGCTTTAATGGTTGTATTGCAACCCCAAAATCTATTTTTTATAGCCCTTGGAGTCATACCGGGTATAATGGTTGGCGCTATTCCAGGCCTGACAGCTACTTTAGCTATAGCCTTGTTATTGCCTTTTACATTTGCCCTGGATACAGTTCCTGCTTTGTTAATGCTGATTGGCATTTTTGTAGGTGGTATTTATGGTGGTTGTATAACCGCAATAATGGTTAATGCGCCTGGAACTCCGGGTGCAGCTGCGACTGCGCTTGATGGATATCCGTTGTGCCAGCAAGGATTAGGAGGAAAAGCACTGGCAGTAGCTACCATCGGTTCTTTCGTTGGTGGTATTATAAGCGCAACCATTATGATTTTTGCATCTCCCCTGGTGGCTAGTTTTGCTCTCAGGTTTAGCTCTGGTGAATATACGATGCTGGCAGTGTTTGGTTTAACTGTTATCTTTTCTGTATCTGGGAAGTCGATCACAAAAGGTTTGATTTCCGGTTTACTGGGGTTGCTGGTTGCCACAGTCGGAATGGATCAAATTATGCCGGCAGCTCGTTTTACCTTTGGCATTCCCCGCATGATGATCGGTTTTCCATTGTTACCGGTTTTCATTGGCTTATTTGCTGTAGCAGAGGTTTTTAGGTTGATTGAACAGAGTGTTAAAGGTGATAAGGAAGAACAGGAATCAAAAGACGATTTATTAGAAAAAACTGCCAATATGGGGCGGCTTTTACCTACCCTGGCCGAATTGAATGCTTTAAAAGTAACTATTGTAAAATCTAGTATAATTGGTTCTTTTATTGGAGCTTTGCCTGGTGCCGGGGCCAATATGGCTGCTTTTGTTGCTTACGGTGAAGCGAAAAGAGCTTCGAAAACTCCTGAGATGTTTGGTAAAGGCTGTATGGAAGGGGTTGCTG
Source organism: Syntrophomonadaceae bacterium (assembly GCA_003558195.1). Classification (GTDB taxonomy): domain Bacteria; phylum Bacillota; class Dethiobacteria; order DTU022; family DTU022; genus B1SED10-74M. The sequence continues at coordinate 3,706 of PWMM01000273.1, read as the reverse complement.
CTGCAGAAAGTGGCAACAATGCTATTACCGGTGGCGCTTTAATCCCAATGTTATCGCTTGGTATACCAGGTGATGCAGTGACCGCAGTCTTGCTGGGGGCGCTCACTATCCAGGGTCTAATGCCTGGTCCAACATTATTCAGGGAACACCTGGATGTTGTCTATCCGATGTTTATTGGATTGTATTTTGCGAATATTGTAATGTTAGTTGTTGGCCTGTCAGGAGCAAAATATATATCCAGGATTGCAATGTTAAAAAAATCTACCCTGGTGCCTCTAATTTTACTTTTCTCGCTGGTAGGAGCTTATGCTCAGCAAGCTTCTACCTACTTCATGCTTATGACCTTTTTGTTTGGGATTTTGGGTTATGTATTGATTAAATACGAATTTCCAGTGGCCCCTATTGGACTGGCTGTTGTTCTTGGGCCAATTGTCGAGCGGTCTTTACGAACAGCCCTGTTGAGATCTGATGGTAGTTTGCTAATATTTGTTTCCAGTCCAATTAGTGCTACCCTTTTTGCTTTAACTGTATTTACCATAGCTTTTACTATATACCGGCAGGTAAAGAAGTCTACTGAAACTTTGTAATATAAAACATTTTTAGATGCGTTATATACTTTTTTAAAAAAACTCATCATAAGCGAGGTTATTTCATGATTATTTACGGCTTAAGTGGAAGTCCGAAGAAAGATGGTAATACTAATATATTAATCGAAGGAGCCCTATCTGCAGCCCGGGAACTTGGTGCTAAAACTGAATTGTTTAACGTTCAAGAAGTAATCTCTGGTTTAGATGAGCCGTTTTGTGATGCCTGTTCCAAACCCTGCAACAAGAGCTGTTATGAGGGCACTAAGGTCGAAGAGATCTTTGAAGAATTAAAAACTGTTGATGGGCTTATCTTAGGGAGCCCGGTTTATTTTGGCACGGTATCAGCCCAGCTAAAATCATTCTGGGATTTAACAAGAGATTTACGTAAAGGGCTTTATCTCATGAATGTAGTAGGAGGAGCTATAGCAGTAGGACATTCTCGTTTTGGTGGACAGGAAACCACTATTAAGGCAATACATGACATGATGATGATTCAGGGAATGATTATTGTTGGAGATGGTTATAATGATGATGCCGGCCACCAGGGAGCAGCTGCCCAGGATCCGGTTGAAATAGATGGCGATGACATTAAGAGAGCCAGGATTTTGGGGCACAGGGTGGCCTCAGTGGCTGATGTTACTCGTAGGTTAAGGAAAAAGAATTAATCATTTTTTGTTATAATACAATAATTTGCCGGGGCGCCTGTGAAAAATGGATATCATAGTTGATGCTATAATGATCGTTTTACAGCCAATTAATTTATTTTATATTACTATTGGGGTAATTCCCGGTATCATTGTTGGGGCTATCCCCGGATTGACCGCAACCCTGGCTATCGCCCTCTTACTGCCTTTTACTTTTACCTTAGATACTGTTCCTGCCCTTTTAATGCTCGTTGGTATTTTTGTCGGAGGTTTATACGGGGGCTGTATAACGGCTATTCTGGTTAACACTCCTGGCACTCCGGGTGCAGCAGCTGCTGCGATTGATGGTTACCCACTTTGCCTTAAAGGCATGGGTGGCAAAACGCTTACAATTGCTACCATTAGCTCTTTCGCTGGTGGTTTAATCAGTGCTATCATAATGATTTTTGCATCTCCGGCAGTTGCTGGTTTTGCTCTTCGATTTAGTTCCGGTGAGTATACTATGCTTGCTGTATTCGGTCTCACAGTCATTTTTTCTGTTTCAGGCAAGTCATTGACAAAAGGAATCATCTCAGGTCTTTTGGGATTACTGGTGGCTACTGTAGGGATGGATCAAATTATGCCTACTACCCGTTTTACATTTGGGATTTCACAGATGATGATCGGTTTGCCATTATTACCAGTTTTTATTGGGTTATTTGCCGTTGCCGAAGTGTTAAAACTCGTGGAGCAAAGCATAACTGAAAATAAACAAGTTGTAAGCAGTATTGACAAACTAAGCACTAAAGCTGAAGAGATAAAAAGCATATTGCCTTCTTTTAAAGAGCTGTACGCATTAAAAGTAACTATAATAAAATCAGGAATTCTTGGTTCACTAATCGGAGCACTGCCTGGCGCTGGAGCAAACATGGCGGCATTTGTTGCTTACGGGGAAGCCAAAAGAGCTTCAAAAAACCGCGAATTATTTGGGCACGGTTCTATAGAAGGAGTAGCTGCCGCGCAAGCCGGTAATAATGCTATTACCGGTGGTGCTTTGATCCCTATGTTGTCATTAGGAATCCCTGGTGATGCTGTGACAGCGGTTTTATTAGGAGCGCTAACAATCCAGGGTCTATCTCCAGGCCCTAGATTATTTGTTCAACATTTAGATGTAGTTTATCCTATTTTTATTGGGCTGTTATTTGCAAATTTCATTATGCTGGTTGTTGGCTTAGTTGGGGCTAAGCAAATATCAAAGCTGGCAATGTTAAGCAAGACAACTTTAGTTCCTTTAATTTTAATTTTTTCACTAGTAGGGGCATACGCTGCACAGGCTTCGACTTATCACATGTTAATTACTTTTTTATTTGGGATCCTAGGTTATGTTTTATTAAAATTTGATTTTCCAATAGCCCCAATTGGCTTAGCAGTTGTCCTCGGACCAATTGTTGAAAGATCTTTAAGAACCGCTTTGTTAAGATCTGATGGAAGCTTATTGATATTTGTATCCAGCCCAATAAGTTTTATACTTTTGCTTCTAACTCTCTTAACAGTAGCAATTACAATAAAAGGGAAACTTAAAAGCATACGTTAAGGATTTAGCTTTTTTCTAGAGAAGCATAGGAGGTTAAGGCTTGCATCATTTATTAGGCAGAATAGTTGACGGTCTGGATTTTGAAACTTTTATCAGGGCTCGGCATGAAGCAGAGGCTAAATCTATAATGATTGAAATTATTGAAAAACTTGGTTTTAAAGATGTAGATATTGTTTTTTTAGAGTGGAAAGGCAGTGGCGCCCGAGTAAGAGCCCGTGCTTACATACATAGAGCTGGCGATGACTATGCCTGGCTTCGGAATGAGGAGGAAGCGTAAACGGTGAATTCGAAAAGAATTTTGCTGGTGCCACTTGATCCAGTCCATGATATTGGAATTAAGCTTATCAAAAAAGCACTGCAAGAAAATGGTTATATTACCAAGCTATTGCCTCCTGATAGAAAAGTTGAAGAAGTAGTTAAGTATGTTGAATCTTTTGATGCTAATGTAGTGATGATCAGCCGTACTCTTGGGTATGGTGTTGAAGAATTATTGAGTAACCTGGTGGATGTTTTTGAGGCTACAGGGATCAGAAAAAATTTAAAGTTGGTCATTGGCGGCATGGCGATCAAACCTGAATTGGCCCAGGAGCTTGGTTTTGATGCCGGTTTTGGTGCGGGCACAAAAGTTGAAGAAATAATAGATTTTTTGGAAGGCAGGTCTTATAAACCTTTACGCCGAGATAGATCCAAGCAAAAAAAAGATTTGACCGAAAATTTTAGTTATAAAGTGTACGATGGAGAAATAAAGAGCTTGTTAGAAAGTATCACCGGTAAATTCATTAATTGGGTCGAAGGTAAAACGAGCCCGGGAATTCAAAGGGCGCATTACCGGGAACAAATTATGGATGCCCGGGCAGAAGGAAATAACAATGCTTTACTAAAAGAACTTTATGATCTTTATT
>PWMM01000061.1 GCA_003558195.1 Syntrophomonadaceae bacterium | reverse complement strand
TCTACAAAATAGCCTTCCGTTTCATTATGCTCTAAAACCACTATGCTGTTAATTCTACCGTTGCTAAAATCTACCTCGACCTTAAGGGGACCATAAGTTCCTTCGATACTGGCCTGGTATACGCCATCAGGGATATCTTCAAAGCCCAATGCCTGCCTTTCTTTATCCAAAAAGGTTTCACCAATTTCGGTAACAGTTCGCCTGATCGAACCAATCATCGCAGCAGTACTAATAGTGGAACCTGAAATCACATCAACATCTTCGCCATCACTAATTGGATCTTCGAAACTTTTTCCAATGAACTGTTCCTTAAAAATATCAGTCGTTATCACATCGCCAATGCCCGGAGTCTCGGAATGAGATACAATTGCTATTCCAATTATCTCAGCATTAGTGTCGACTGCCAGGTTGTATGTAATAACTCCATCATAACCCTGGGTTTTTGCAGTGGCCATTACCCCGAGTTTTTCTCCGGCTTGATCATAAATCAGATCATAGCGCTGTCCGCCAGCTTCTTCTGTCTCATATTCATCAATACCTGGAAAAAATCTTTCGAGTGCCATTATAAAATCCTGCTGTTCCCTTTCCCTGATTACCGGTTCGGTAGTATTATGTACACCGGTAAGAAGAGCAGCAGAAGCGATTGCAACTAACGCTAAGGTTAGAGATAATCGTAAAACATCACGCACTTTCTTTCACCCCCCCGAATCTTTGGGGAATAGTAAATCTATCAATAATGGGAGTAAAAGCATTCATAAGCAAAATCCCATAAGTAACCCCTTCAGGCAAAGCTCCCCACAACCTAATTAACATTGTAATAAGACCACAGCCAACACCAAAAATAAGACGGCCACCAGGGGTAACAGGTGTTGTGACAAAGTCGGTTGCCATGTATATCGCTCCAATCATAACTCCACCGGCGACGACATGAAACAAACCAGTCATAAAAATATTTCCATAAAAACCTCCACCAAAGAGCACTCCCATGATAAAAACGGTACCAATAAAGCCTCCCGGGATCCTGAAGTCAATATGTCCTTTATATACCAGCCAGAATCCTCCAATTAAAAGAGCCAGAGCAGAAGTTTCACCAAGGCTACCGGCAATATTACCAATAAACAATTCTGCCAAGCTATAGGTTACCGCTTTTTCCTGAGAAGCGAGAACAGTTGCCCCGGTAACTGCAGAAATATCGTGGCCAAAAGCAAATGGTTGCGGAGAAGGCCAGATATCACCAGCCATATGCCCTCCCCAGGAAACAACCAGGATAGCCCGTCCAACCAAAGCAGGGTTAAAGATATTGTAGCCAATTCCTCCGAACACCTGCTTTCCAATAATGATCGCAGAAGCAGAACCGACAACAACCAACCACCAGGGCGCTGTTGCAGGAAGAATGAGGGCTAAAAGCAAACCGGTAACCGCTGCAGTTCCGTCACTAAATATATCACGCTTTCGGCGCCAGATAGCCTCTGTCAGCATAGCTGCAACAACAGCAAAAATAATTGTTATTAATGCCCTGTATCCAAAAAGAAGTACGGCCATTAAAGCAGCAGGAAATAGAGCAATAATCACGTCCATCATCACACTTCGGATAGTTTCTGCTGAACGTATAAGCGGTGATGATGATACTATCAATTTACCGTTTATAATCATCACTTCCTCTCACAAGGAAAAGGTTTAGTTATTTTTGCTTTTCATTATTTCGTTTTTACCAATTCTAATCCATTGTACAAGTGGAATTTTAGAAGGGCAAATATAAGAACAACAACCACACTCGAAACAATCCAGGGCATATAATTTTTCTGCCTGTTTATAATTTGCATGTTCAGAAGCCTGGGCTATTGAGGTAGGCATCAGGTTCATCGGGCAAACAGATACACATTTGGCACACCGGATGCAAGGGCTGCTTTCTGATAGGAAGACATCTTCACTGGTCAGGGCCAAAACACCTGAGGTTCCTTTAATAATAGGAACATCAGCGTTTGGCTGAGCTAAACCCATCATCGGTCCCCCCATTACCAGCTTTGCCGTAGTTTCTTTCAACCCACCGCAGTATTCAAGAATCTCTGACGCCAACGTGCCCAACCTTACTTGCAGGTTAGCCGGTTTATTAACCCCTGACCCGGTAACAGTCAACACTCTTTCCACAAGCGGCTTGCCTTCCCTTATTGCCTGTGTTATTGCTACTGCAGTACCTACATTATGGTTAACCACTCCTACCTCCATCGGCAGCTCACCGGCAGGGACAGTTCTTCCGGTAGTAACTTGTATAAGCATTTTTTCAGCACCCTGGGGGTATTTTGTAGGCAAAGAGCAGACCCTGATATTTTCTTCTTCTGCTACCAGGCTTTCCATTAAATTGAAAGCGTCAGGCTTATTATTTTCAATTCCAATAATACCCTCAACAGCACCTAAAGCTTTGATCATTGCTTTTAAACCAAAGAGAATCTCTTCCGATTTTTCAAGCATGACCCTATGATCAGCAGTTAAGTATGGCTCACACTCGGCGCCGTTTATAATCACCACATCGATCGGTTTTTCCTGAGGTGGAGAAAGCTTAACATGGGCTGGAAAAGTAGCCCCTCCAAGACCAACAATACCTGCCTCGCGGACTATTTTCCTGATATCATCTGGAGAGAGATCTTCAAGGTTACCGGCTGGCTTAATATTTTCAGCCCACTCATCTTTTCCGTCAGGTTCTATGGTTACCGCAGTGATTTTCATGCCCAGGGGATGATTATACGGGCCAATATCAATCACCGTGCCAGAAGTCGGAGCGTGAACAGGCGCAGAAACAAAACCCTTATTGTCTCCCAGTTTTTGACCTGCTTTAACATAACAACCCTTTTCTATTTTTTCAACATCAGCTAAAAGCTCGCAGGGTGCTCCAATATGCTGCTGCATTGGCACCACGATTTTGCCTGGTATAGGCATTTTAACAATGGCCAGTTTTGAAGTCATTTCTTTGGCATCGTCAGGATGTACTCCTCCTCTAAAAGACAACTGAGCCATAAAAGCTTTTCACCCTTTCAGTAATAATTACTGCCTCTCTGTTTACAATGGCAGTTGAAATAAGTAGCTTAAAATATAATCAGTATTAATTAGAATCAACTTAACTACCTTTCGTTAAATAATTGTAAAGTCCTTCTAAAAAACCGGTTTTTTAACTCTTAGATAAAAATATAAAAAATCAACATTTTGGAAATATTCTTATCTAAATGCATTAAAATAATGCTATAAAATAATTATATCAACCGGCTCCAGTATGCCCTGGCATCACTAACAGTATAAAAAGAACCGGTAACCAGAACAAGGTCATTAGGACTGGCATATTTTAAAGCCTTATCCAGGGCATTCCCGATATCTTCTTCAACTTCTATTAAATCCCGGTTTAACTGAAACCGGTTTAAGGCGATAGCATGTAGTTGATTTGGATCTGCAGCGCGGGGAATAGAGGCCCTGGTAAAATAAACCTTCTCCGCAAGTGGTAAAATAGCGGACATCATCGCCACAGCATCTTTATCAGCCATAATACCAAAAACCAGGATCAGGCGCTCAAAGTTGAAATACTCAGGGATAGCCTGGGCCATTTTTTGCATTGCCGCCGGATTGTGAGCCCCATCCATTACCAATAGGGGATTATCATTTAAAAGTTCCAAGCGTCCGGGCCAGATGACTTCCGCCAAACCTTTCCGAATCACTTTTTCATCAACCTTGAATCCTTGCCCGGCAATAAGCTCCAGTGCTGCTAAAGCAGTAGCAGCATTGTATACCTGGTAGCGACCCCGGAGAGGAATAAAGAGATCCTGATAGGAAGTATTAAAACCATTGTAACTAAAAGATTGGCCTTGGCTGGAAATGGCAAAACCATTAATAACAGGTTTGTTAGCCTTATCTGCCTGGTATCCATTTTGAAATGAAAAAAACAAACTATAGAGCTCAGCATTATTTTCATCAGCTTTATTCTTTATTACGCTTAGCACTATGGGGTCTTCGCTGGCAGTTAAGATTGGAACTCCCTCTTTTATAATTCCTGCCTTTTCAAAAGCGATCTCTTCAAGGGTATCACCTAGGACTTCGGTGTGCTCCAGGTCAATATTTGTTATGATACTCAAAAGTGGAGTAACGACATTGGTAGCATCAAGGCGGCCGCCCAGGCCAACTTCCAGAACAACCAGGTCAACTTTAAGGCTGGCAAAATAAGTCAGGGCAAGAACTGTAACTACTTCAAATTCGGTGGGTTGGCCATAACGCTGATCTGAACTGACTTCTTCTACCACCGGTCGAATCAAATCAACCAGGTCAGACAATTCAGTTTTTTTAATATCACAGCCGTTAATAGCCATACGATTGGTAAAGGAAAGGAGATAAGGAGAGGTATACAACCCAATCCTATAACCACCTGCGCTTAAAACAGCAGCTAAAATAGCAGCGGTTGAACCTTTACCATTAGTCCCGGCTATATGAACGTATTTTACCAGCCGGTGAGGGTTACCAAGCAAACCAAGCATGGCTTCCATTCGTTCCAGTCCGGGTTTAATGCCAAAGCGGCTCAAGCCATGAATCCAGCTTAAGGCTTCCTGATAACGATGATCTTGATCCATTACCTATTTTAACTCCTGCAATCTTTCTTTTAATTTCTGCAGCCGCGCTTCTTGATCTTCACGTCGCATCTTTTCCTTTGCAACAACTTCAGCTGGAGCTTTTTTTAAGAAACCACCGCTATTTAATTTGCCTTCGGTTCGCTTTATTTCCATTTCCACCTTTGAAAGCTCTTTTTGCAGTCGCGTTATTTCTGCATCAAAATCAATTACACCTTCTAAAGGCAGGTAAACCTCCAGGTCTTCAGTGATGATTTCTGTCAGGGCCTGATCAGGTTTTGCAACATCAGGTTCTATAATCAAGTCATCTACAGCAGCAAGCCGTTTGATTTGATGGCTTTCTGCATTTAGATAGGCTGCTGTTTTTTCCCCTGCTTTAACTATAATCGGAGTTCTTTGGTCGGGAGCAAGCTTGAGTTGACTTCGCAAATTCCTGATGGCTCTAATTACTTCCTTAAAAGTATTCATTTCTTCTGCTTCAACAGGAAAGTAAATGTTTTCTGATGCTTCGGGCCAGGCTGCTACAACCAGGGCTTCTTCTTTGCGACCAGGCAATTGTTGCCATATTTCTTCAGTTATAAAAGGCATAAAAGGATGTAAAATACGCATTACACCGTCAATTAAATAAACGAGGATACTGCGAGTTTGGCTGCGATCTTGATTAATTTCAGGGCTTTCTCCCTGCCGGTAAAGTTGATACTTACTGATTTCTAAATACCAATCACAGAAATCATTCCACAAGTATTCATAAATCAAACGGGCGGCTTCACCCAATTCATATTTTTCAAATGACTCATTCACTTTATTTACAGTTTCATTAAAACGGTGCAGGATCCAGCAATCGGACCGGCTTAAACCTTCTGGTAACTGCTCAGGATCAAACTTTTTCAACTGATCTTCTTCGTTTTCTTT
>PWMM01000144.1 GCA_003558195.1 Syntrophomonadaceae bacterium | reverse complement strand
TTTTTGTGCCGGTGCGGATTTAAAAAAGCACTCTGCAGGTGAACGGACCCACGCCCAGAAAAGGCAGTACATCGAGCAGGCCCATGAAACGACCCGCCTGCTGTACCGCTATCCAAAACCTATTATTGCTGCCGTAAACGGGCCCGCTCGTGGTGCCGGGTCCGAAATGGCCTTTGCCTGTGACTTTATAGTTATGTCCAACCAGGCCTCGATCGCTTTTCCCGAAACAAGCCTGGGCACCTTTGTTGGCGGAGGGGTAACCCTGCATCTGCCTCGCATTGTGGGTTTAATGAAGGCCAAAGAGTTAATTTACACCGGTCGAGTCCTAGATGCAGGGGCTGCAGTTCAACTGGGAATTGCCCTTTATGCCTATTCCATGGATGTATTTATGGATCGAGTGATGGAGCTGGCTGCAGAGATAGCAGCCAAGGCTCCTCTATCCATAGCCATGGCTAAGAAACACCTGCAGCGCTCAAACCTTCTTGACCTTGAGACAGTGTTGCAGCTGGAAGCCGATGGTATTTTATCCTGCATGGATACCGAAGACTGGCAGGAAGGGGTTAACGCTTTTGCTGAAGGGAGAAAACCTGTATACAGGGGGAGATAATATGAGCCTTGAGCGCATTTTTAATGCCGAATCTATAGCCATAATTGAAGCTTCGAGGGATGAGACCCAGCCTGGTTACCAGGCCCTGGTGGCTTTACAAGAGGGAAAATTTGAAGGCCGTATTTACCCGGTCAACCCTAAGGAAAAGAATATCTTTGGTTTACAATGCTACAGCTCGGTTATGGAGATCCCAAACAGTATTGACCTGGCTCTAATTACGACGCCGGCTGAAACTGTAAAAGGCCATATTGAAGACCTGGGGCAAAAAGGAACAGCAGGAGTTGTAATCCTTGCTGGAGGATTTGGAGAATTGGGAGAAGAGGGCAGGAAGCTTGAAGAAGAGGTAGTTACCCTTGCTAATGGAAAAGGTATGCGAGTTATTGGCCCTAATACACAGGGAATGATCAATGTTAATAAAGATATCAACCTGGTCGGATTGACCAATATCCCGGAGGGAAATATTGCTTTACTCACTCAAAGTGGTAATATCGCTTTAAATTTATTTACAGAGGCCAACCTTAAAAGCCAGACTGGTTTCAACTGTTATGTCGGGGTTGGTAATGAAGGTGATATTAAGTTTCATGAATACCTGGATTATTTTACTACAGATCCTGGTTCCAGTGTGATCCTCATGTATGTTGAAGGCCTTAGAGAGGGTCGCCACTTTCTTAAACAGGCCAGTAAGACCACCAAGTCAAAACCGATTGTGCTTTACAAAAGCGGCAGATCAGCCAAGGGCAGTAAAACTGCCGGGTCCCATACCGGCGCCCTGGCCGGCATTTCAGAAGTATCCCAGTCAGCATTTAAGCGGGCTGGAATAATAGAGGTGGAACATCCCGGTGAAATGTTTCCTGTTGCTGAAACGCTAGCGTTACTACCCACTTTAAAAGATAATTCAATTGCCATCCTGTCTGATGGTGGAGGGCATGCCACCATTGCTGCTGATTACCTGGCCGACCTGGGGATAAGGTTGCCCGAGCTGGAGCCAGAAACCAGGGCCAGGCTAGCGGCGATCCTTCCTCCCAATGCTTCCCTGGCCAATCCCATTGACGTGGCGGGAGGAACTGATCGTAACCCGGCTATTTTTGCCGATTGTGCAGAAATCCTGCTTGATGATAAGAACATTCACGGACTTTTACTGGTGGGCCTTTTCGGGGGTTACGGGATCCGGTTTGCCCAGAAGCTTTCTTTTATCGAAGAGGATGCTGCCCACCGGATGGGGAAGCTGATGGAAAATACGGAAAAACCGATTCTTTTGCACAGCCTTTATGATTATGCCAAACCTCACTCCTTAGAATTGATGCGCTATTATAATATTCCGGTATATGACTCCCTGGAGATTGCCTGCAAATGTGTGGAGTCGCTTTCAATCTATAGCTCTTACAGGCGTGATAACAAGCAAGAAGGTAGTTTTCAGCTTGAATGGAAGCAAAATGCAAACCTAAAAGGCCAGAGAATTATCGATAATGCCCTGGCTGAAGGGCGGAAAATACTTTTGGAAACTGAAGCCAAGGATCTTTTCAGACTACAGGGTGCACCTGTACCTGAAAACTATCTGGCTACCAGCGAAGATGAAGCGGTGCGTCTTGCTGAAAAAATCGGCTATAATGCGGCTATGAAGGTGGTATCAGCTGATATCCTGCATAAGACTGATGCCGGGGGAGTAGTCCTGGGGTTGAGAAATGAGCAGGCTGTGCGGGAGGCTTACAATTCAATTATCAATAACTGTACAGATTGTCAACCAGGGGCTGACATAAAAGGATGCCTTATTTCAAAGATGGCTGATAAAGGGATTGAGACTGTAATCGGTATGAAAACTGACGATCAGTTTGGCCCTACAGTCATGTTTGGCCTGGGTGGAATTATGGTTTCAGTGATGAAAGATGTTGCTTTCCAGGTGGTTCCTGTTTCTCAGTACTGGGCGGAAGCAATGATAAACGAGATCAAGTCAGCAGTTATTTTTGACGGTTTTCGCGGCCGGCCGCCTTCCGATAAAAAAGCGCTGGTGAAAATGATCCAGAAGGTTTCTGAAGTAGCCCAGGCCTACCCGTCAATCCAGGAAATAGATCTTAATCCGGTTATCGTTCATAACAAGGGTTTAACTATTGTTGATGCCAGGATTATCTTAAAATGAAAATAGTGCTGCGATCTGTTTATTATCAAAAAAACTAAAGCAAACTAACAGGTTCTATTTGCCATATTTTTGATGGTCAATTGTGGATTTATCTTAAATGCAAAGGATGGTCTTTAATGGAGAAATCTTTAAATGTAACCTCTCTGGACAGGGTCTTTAATGCTGAAACGGTGGCGATAGTCGGTGCTTCAAAGGATGAAGCAAAAAGGGGTTATCAGGCAATTAAAACCTTACTGGATGAAAAATTTGAAGGTCGGATCTACCCGGTAAACCCGAAAGAAAAGTCAATCCTGGGTCTAAAATGTTACCCTTCTCTGCTTGATATCCCTGACAAAGTTGATCTGGTTCTGATAACAACCCCTGCCCGCACTCTAAAAAGTATTCTTAAGCAGTGCGCTGAAAAAGGCGCTGCCGGAGCTGTAGTGATAGCCGGTGGTTTTGGTGAGTTGGGTGAAGAGGGCAAGCTACTCGAAAAAGAAATTGTGGAAAGCGCAGAGGGTGTGCGGATTATCGGCCCGAATACATCCGGGATGATCAGTGTAGGCAAAGGGCTGAACCTGGTGGGTCTGCAAAATGTCCCCCGGGGATCAATAGCCCTGCTTACCCAGTCGGGTAATATTGCCCTGACCTTAATTACAGAAGCCGGTCTAAAAAGTCAGATGGGCTTTAATTACTATGTTGGTGTTGGTAATGAGGCTGACTTAAAGTTTCATGAATACCTGGAATATTTCACTGAAGACCCCGGTACCAGCGCTATCCTGATGTACGTTGAGGGACTCAGGGAAGGGCGTAAATTTCTGCAGCAGGCCAGCCAGACCACCTTTGTAAAGCCGATAGTTCTTTTTAAAAGCGGCCGGTCGGCTACGGGCAGCAAATCAGCTGGTTCCCATACCGGGGCCCTGGCCGGGATTTCAGAGGTAGCGAACACCGCTTTCAAAAGGGCTGGAATAATTACAGTTCAGCATTCTGATGAAATGTTTCCCATTGCCGAGTCGCTGGCTTCACTGCCCCTGATTGAGGAACCATCGATTGCTATTTTGGCTGATGGAGGCGGGCATGCTACTATTGCTGCTGACTACCTGACTGAACTGGGCATTAAAATCCCCGGGATTGAAGAGGAAACCAGGGATAAACTGGCAGCGATACTTCCTCCCAATGCCTCACTGGCCAACCCAATTGATGTGGCCGGGGGGACCGATCAGAACCCGGCTATTTTTGCCGATTGTGCAGAGATATTGTTGAATGATAAAAATATCCACGGGCTTCTTGTTGTCGGGCTTTTTGGCGGTTACGGGATCCGGTTTGCCAAGAAACTGGCTTTTAAAGAAGAAGATGCCGCCCATCGTATGGGCAAACTGGTGCGCAAAACCGGGAAACCAATTATTTTACACAGTCTTTATAATTTTGCCAAACCCCATTCGCTGGACCTTCTGCGCTACTATAAAATTCCGGTTTATGATTCCCTGGAGATTGCCTGTAAATGTATAGAAGCATTATCATTTTACGGGACTTACCGGCAGGAAGGTCGCAAGGAAAGCAACTTCCAGTTTAACTGGGGTGAAAATGCCGTACCGGAAGGAAGAAACATTATCAAAAACGCCCTGGCTGAAGGCAGGACTGCTTTGCTGGAACATGAAGCCAAGGAACTTTTAAAGCTGCAGGGTGCTCCGGTATCCCTGGATCGCCTGGTGGTTAATGAAGATGAAGCGGTTAAGGTTGCCCAAGAGATGGGCTATAATGTAGCCATGAAGATAGTTTCACCCGACATTTTGCACAAGACCGATGCCGGTGGAGTAATGCTTAAACTAAAAAATGAGAAAGAAGTCAGGGATGCTTTTAATAAAATCATGAATAATGCTTTTGAATACAACCCCGATGCTAACATCAAGGGTTGCATTATATCTCGTATGTCTGGTGAAGGAGTAGAAGTGATTATTGGCACCAAGAACGATGATCAGTTCGGGCCTATTGTTATGTTTGGCCTGGGTGGCATCCTGGTGGAAGTAGTGAAAGATGTATCATTCAGAGTTCTGCCTGTTTCTGAATACTGGGCTTTTTCCATGATCAATGATATTAAATCGGCAGCAATCTTAGATGGTGTCCGCGGACGGCCCCCTTGCGATAAACAGGCTATTGCCAGTTTGATCGGGAAAGTTTCCGAAGTTATCGAGGCCTACCCGGAGATTCATGAAATGGATCTCAACCCGGTAATTGTTCATGAAGATGGTCTGACTATAGTAGATGCCAGGGTAATCCTTAGCCCGGAAAACATGACTAAAAAAATAGAACTGTCCGAGAGCCTGGATGACATTACAGATTAATTGAAGTCACTGATCACACAGGCGGGACGGGTTAAATGATTTTACGGGGAGATTACATTAATTATAATTACCACAACTGGGCCATATCTTTACCTGTAACCGGTAAAAAAGCTCTTTACAACCAACGAAAAATGATCAAAAACAGGTAACTTGAATTTAGGCTGGTTGAATGGGGGAATGGCTATAGCAAATTTTATAAAAACTTCTGTGCCTGAACAGGCTTCAACCTTATTGTCAATCACCGCCTCTTATTTCTCGATGTTGCCACCTTTGCAAGGATATTCTTTGCCGGCAGCATACACCAGTATATTAGTGTCAATAAAAACTTCCATTTACTGTTTTTATTACCCGCTTCATTTTACTTTAAAAATTTATTTATAATATTTTTCTTTACAAACTGCAAGAGCAGGCTTATAATAAAATTGTCTATAGTATTAATACAATATACAAAGTCAG
>PWMM01000266.1 GCA_003558195.1 Syntrophomonadaceae bacterium | reverse complement strand
GGCAAAAGGCGAATATGCATATAAAAAGGGTTTTGGAATGAGCGGCTGCTCAATTCCAAAACCCTTAAAATTAGTGGTGGGCGAAGCAGGTTTTGAACCTGCGACCCCCTGCTTGTAAGGCGCAAGATTTAGCTCCCTATACAGTTTAGCACATCCCTAAACCTGCATAAAATATAGCTTTCCTGCAATAGTTAAATATTGTCATGAATTGTTATTTCCCTTCATATTTTATCTTGTATATAGATCAAAGCTAGTGATTATGGATCTTGGGAGTTTAAACCTTCATTAAAAACAGTTGAAATAGAAGTTTAAAAAAGAAGTGTTGACAAGTATCAAATAAGACTTTATAATAGTATTAGCTCACAAGTACTTGTGAGCATATGCTAAATTTTAACGGGAGAGGTATGCCTTGACACAAGCAGAGCTATTCTTAAACCATTGGGATGGAACCCGTGAAACAGAAAAGCAAATCTTACACTTCGATAAATGGGAGAGGAATCATAAGTTTAATCATGATTCGAGGCTTGATAAAAGAAACACAAAGAAAAAAATCCGCTATAAAGATAGATTAAAAATATCAGCAAAAGAACTTGCTGCCATTGGGGGGACGGTTGAATTGGATAAAAAGGAAGTTCTTGAAAAGCTTAAAAGTTGGGGTATAAAAATACATCCCAACACTTTACTAAACTATGAAAAGGAGGGCTTAATACCCCCGGCAACTTTCCGGAACAGCCGGCGAACCGAACATCCTGAAGAAACCCCGGCTCAAGCTTATGCTGCAGTTCAACTCAAAAATGGGTATATACGTTTGACGTATGATGATATTAGGAAAGCCAGGCAGACTGCAATACAGGCTATGGATTTTAAGCGAGAAAAGCCGGATATAGAAATAGAAAGGTTGATTGAGAATATCATTATCAATAACTTAAGAAAGGAAAAGAATATTAAGGATTTAACCCCTTATCAATGGCTGATATCTAGGATGGTTGAAAGTGCAGTCTTTTGGGCCTGGATGGCAAAAGACCCGGAAAGTTTTTCTCAAATACTCAAATAAAATACAGTAATGCAATAATAATTTTTAACACTGGTTCTCCCAGTGTTTTTTTCGTACAAAAATATTCATAGGGAGGTGAAATAAAGTGAATCTAAACCATAAAGATTATAAAGATCTGCCCACCACTATAACTGCTGACGATTTACGCAAATACTTAAACATTGGACGTAATACAGCTTACGAAATTGCAAACGAGATAGGCATTCGGGTTGGTCAAAAAAGGTTGGTGATCCCCCGGCACAAACTAATCGAGTATTTGAATAGATAACCCCTTCATTATTACATGGAAGGATAGATAAAATAATATGGAAAAATTAGATGTATTTTACCAAGCAAAACTCATACCTTTCCCGGAAGTGCAAGCCTCTTTTAACGGGGAGGAACCTCGGCGGGGAAAAATATTATGCCCCTTCCATCCGGAAAGCACTGCAAGCTTTCAAATCTACCATGATGGCTATAAATGTTTTGGCTGCCAGGCCGCAGGTGACAACATTGACTTTGTTGCCCGGCTGGCAGGTGTTAAGCCTTATCGAGCGGCCAATATGATTGCTGAGCGTTTTGGTCTATCGACGAATAAACCGTTATCAAAAAAAAAGCTGCAACAGATTAATAAAGTGAAACAGAAACGAACCATTTCACAACAATATCATAAGTTGGAACACCGAGCATTTTTAAATCTTATCGAATTTAGAGATACGATTGATTATATAGTTCAGCTCATAGGCTTAGATGATTTGCCAGATACAGTAATAGATAATGTGCATGAGCTACCACAGGTTGAAGAATATTTAAGAGTGCTCAGTATAGGAAGCACAGAAGAACGGCTAAGACTACTTAGAACAGGTGTGATAAGAAAATGGGCCAGAATATAGTAGAAAAATTCACCCCAGAAGACGAAGCAATAATTTTAGATACCATTCAGGCAGAAACCACTGCCTGGCCCGATCCCGAACCTGTAAAAGCAATCTTGTTGCCGGTTGAACAGCTGCCCCTTGAAATATTGCCAGATCCATTCAGAGATTGGATTGCAGATTCATCTTATCGGATGCAGGTTAAACCTGATATTGTCGCTATCGGTGCCATGGTTGCTGCTGGTGCGCTTATTGGAGCTGGTTGTAACATAAAACCCAAGCAAAAAGATAGTTGGACTGTTACTCCTAATTTATGGGGATGTGCGATAAGCGAACCGGGGACATTAAAAACTCCTGCTTTAGCTGAAGCCGTATCGCCCCTTGTTGAGTTAGAGAAGGATGCAAAGAAAATATATGATGATGAGCTTACTTTTTATGAAGCCGAAAAAGAAGTATTTAAAGCTCAGAGAGATGGTATTAAAAATCAGATGCAGGTTGCAGCTAAAGGGAAAGGTAGCAAGGACTTAGAGACCCTCAAGCAGGATTACATGGGCCTTGATGAACCAGAAAAGCCTATCTGGAAAAGATTTAAAACAAATGATTCAACGATCGAAATGTTATCGGTGCTACTTGAACAGAATCCAAGGGGCCTTTTATTATTCAGGGATGAAATGATTGGCTTGCTTTCAAGCTGGGATCAGCAGGGTAGGGAAGCTGACAGAGCTTTTTTTCTGGAGGCGTGGAACGGTTACGGCAGTATAACAACCGACCGGATCGGCAGGGGGACCACTCACTGCAATAACCTTTGCATTTCACTTTTAGGATCTATACAACCTGCAAAACTGCTTGC
The DNA here is from genome assembly GCA_003558195.1 of Syntrophomonadaceae bacterium. Lineage (GTDB taxonomy): Bacteria > Bacillota > Dethiobacteria > DTU022 > DTU022 > B1SED10-74M. The sequence goes on along the minus strand of PWMM01000266.1, from coordinate 2,778 downwards.
ATACCTATACCAGGCTACTTCAGCGCTTGAAAACGATGGCCTGATTCAACGGATGCAGCTAATGGTATACCCTGATTCTGAAAAATGGCAACTGGTCGATGAATACCCTGATAAACAAGCTAAAAATAGAGCTTTTAGTGTTTTTAAAAAGATCGCTGAAATGAACTTTATCGAGCATGGAGCATCAAGCGGAATAGCGCCATACTTTCATTTTAATAACCAGGGGCAAGAGGTTTTCTACCAATGGTTAAATGAATTACAGAATATGCTACAGGCAGACGAAAACCCGGTGCTGCTTGAACATCTCGCAAAGTATAGATCTCTCATGCCCAGCTTAGCCTTAATTGACCATATCGCAAATATAGCCGGTGGTCACCGGCAGGGTGGCCCCATCCCGCTTGAATCGGCTGAAAGGGCAGCCGCCTGGTGTGATTATCTTGAAAGCCATGCCCGGCGCATTTATGGCATGATCGGAAATACTGGACAAAGGGCGGCAATAGAGTTGTCAAAAAAGCTGAAAAACAAAAAGTTGCAGGATGGATTCAGTGTAAGGGATATTTACCAAAGAGGCTGGCACTTACTGACAAGTAGAGAAATAGTAAAAGAAGCAGTCGAAGAGCTTGAAGAAGCAAACTGGCTAAAGGGTTATCAAATGCCCATTGAAGGGAGGCAGCCAAAATCATGTTACCTAATCAATCCAAAAATTTTTCTTAATATGTAGGGAGTATGGAACTATCATTGGCATCATAGGTAACCAGCAAATGAATTTAATGGTAACTATTGGTTACCAACGACACCCATGCAGGTATTAATACCCCTGCATATTTAATAAAAAGGAGGTGATATTTTGGGCAAGTGGTTAAAAAGATTTAAGCAAGACTCTGACCTCTTTTATGGAGACGAATACAAGAAGTTATTTGATAAATGCTCAATAACAATAAATGAATTTTGGGAAGGTGATTGCCATAGGTTTATGAAAAAATATTGCCCTGATATAGCCAGGCAAATTAACGAATCAGAGGCCCGGATTGACCAGCTCTGGGGAAATGCCTCTCTGATTGAATACCAGCAGGAGTTGTACAGGTTTTATAAGTTGCATGAAAAAGTTTATTATGAGTACATACAACAAATGGCCTCCTGATTACAAATCATAGGGCAATGAGGCAGACCCCTTTAGAGAGGGGTTTTTTAATGCCATTCTATAATTAAACAACCTATTTGAGGAGGTGCAGAAATCAAAACAAAAAATAATCAAGCGAGGTGAAATCAAATATGTAAATAGTAACTGGTCTAATTGCAGGAACATCAAAACCAAACTATTAATAGGAGTGATTATAATGAAGTCAGTTAAAGATTCTATTCTGGATAATAAAAAGCAAGCTGAAAAAATAATTCATGAAACAAAAGACCAGCTGGCCAGGATTGACAGCGACCCTCGGTTGACCCTGGAGGGCAAGAAAGCGGCCAGGAGCGAGCTGATCAAAGATTCACAGGCTCAGGTTGCAGAATTGACAAAGGGTCTGCCAGAGCGAGCAGAAGCAGCTTTTCAGAGAGCCCAAGCAGTTGCTAAAGAGGCCCAGGTTAAACAGCAAGCCCAAGACCGGCAGAAGGCCGAAATATTGTTACCGCTCATTCAGGGCCTTGATGAGAGTGCATTAATTCAGCTATACGAGAAAAAGGCAGACGATGCGACGGTTCGAACAATGATTGAGGATAGCCTTGACCTTAGATTCACAATTAAGCTCGAATCAGCCGAAAAGCAAACCTTGATTGACAAATGGAATAAAGCCCAAGAAAGAGCCCGGGAGAAAAATCTACCAGACGAAAATTCTCAGATTTTAGCCGCGGGCAGTTTGCGTGATTATGCTGAAAAGAGCTTCCAAGTGCTTAATTTGGAATTGGCCGATTTGGAAGGCAGACCTTTAACCCTCGAAGAAAAGGTAATCAAGCGGCGCTTAGAACATGAGGCCAGCAAGTTTGAAAATGCATATAGTAAGGTGTGATTGTACGATGCCTTTTAAAGACCCTGATATGGCCCGGCAAAAAGACCGGGAATACAAGCGTAAAAGCAGATCGAAAGCTGAAGCCGATAAAAAAAACTCCAGCCCGGACCCTTTAACTATTGAAACCCTTCTATGCGCTCTAAGTGAAGCCCTAGCAGCAGTTAGGGCCAGCACTGGTGATGTCATAGTTAAGAGCCGGGCAATAGGTTTTTTGTGCAATATTGGCTTTAAAGGATTGGAAATTGCAGATCTTGACGAGCGCTTAAAGGCCCTTGAAAGTGAGGTACAGCAAAATGGCAGAAATAAAAAAAAGGATAGCCGACCTTGAAAGCCAGGTAGGCCTGAACAATATCGTTAAGGTTGTGATAATTCAGCCAGGCGAACCGGTACCGAAGTATAACGGCCCTGGCCAGTTGATTGTTATCACAGATTTATCAGAAGAGTACGTGGCCAACTGCCGAGAACAGTTAGATCCTAACACCGGCAAGCGCTATCAAGGCACACCCTCTTAGCAATAAACTAAAACCTACTAAGGCCCTTCAGTTGACTAGCAAATAATAAGGTTTAAACAGGCTGCGGTTATCGAATGAACTGCCACAAATAAAATATTTTACAAAAACCTTTTTTTGCGGTTGTCTGTAGGGCCTGGTAGGGGGAAAAACCTTTATTGCAATCTACCACTTTCAACAAAAAAGATGGATGCTTAGGTAGATCAAAAATAGAAGCACTTTGCTGAGCCCTTAAAGAAAGGGCTTTTTTAGTAGGCCCCCTGAGG
>PWMM01000161.1 GCA_003558195.1 Syntrophomonadaceae bacterium | reverse complement strand
TTCTTTTTAACTGGCGAAAGAAAGAGTACTTTCGTAAAAAGCTTTTAAAAGAGCTGGACTTGTTTGCCCGGCAGGACGAAAAAGCTGCTGAAAAGCACCCTGACGGCATTTCAGAGCAGGTCCGTTTTCCGGTTATCACCTCTTTTTATGAAAATGACAGCCCGGAGGCCCTGGAAAACAACCTGGCTATAGTTGCCGCCAACTGCAGACATTCTTTCATCGCCGGGGTGCATGTCTTTTATGAAGGAGATCCCGATCGGCTTGATCAAAAACTGCCTGGCTCGGTTATTAAAGAGATCGATCGCTTGCGGCAGGAGAGCCGCTTGATCTTTATCCCCGTCCAAAAACGGCCCAGTTATAAAGATTTGTTCCAGTACGCCAACCACTTGCCGGCAGATACCGCAGCGATTACCAACTCAGATATTTTTTTTGATCCTGAAACTGCTTTTAGGATTGCCCTTGATTTTAAGGAACAGGAATCGCTTTTGTGCGCCCTGACCAGGTGGAACCGCACCGAAAACGGGGTGTTCATCCAGGGGGCTTCGCCCCGCCCCCCGTGGTCTGAAATACCCCTTGATCAGATGGACAGCAGGAACAAGACTTTCTTATCTTACGATGCCTACATTTTTAAAACTCCAATCAAGGTGCCTCTGGCGGCAGAAAAAATATTGATCGGCACCTATAGCTGTGACACGGCGCTGGTGGCCTCCTTTAAAAGCCAGGGCAGCAGGGTTTGCAATCCCTGCTTAAAATATACTGCCCTCCACATTGATGAAAGGCCCAGAGAATATTCCGCTGCTGCGATCAGCGCGGATGTGAAGAATAATTACCAGGCCGTCAAACAGCAGTTGTTAGCCCGCTATGAAGATAAGCCAGCTGTGCGAGACAGCCTGGAGCGGATCGATCAATTGCGCCCCGCCGTTTTCTTTATCGGCGAGCCGGCGCATGCTAAAATGGACCTGTGGCGCAAAATCGGACGCCTGCTGGGGACCACTCCCTGGAGTGAGGACATCGGCCCCCCAATTCGGTCTTCGGTCAGGATCGCAGTCAACGGCGGTGATTTGCTGCAAGATAAAGAGCAGTTATTAAGTCTTGCCGGCTCAAATGACCTGGAAAGGACCTTTATCGAATGGGTGGTCTATGGAGAAAGCGAAAAGAGGCCCATTACCGAGCTGCTAAGCGAAATAAAAGATTTTCAACCCCTGGCAGAACAGCTAAAAAATCACAACCTGCAAACAATGATTTTGTGGAACGAAGCTACCGAACAGGAGCAGAAAATTTATCAGGACTTGATGCTTGTTTTACGAGAGCTACTGGCCTGGCCGGGATTTTATGACAATAGAGCCGGTTATGAGCACCGAGATTATCAGATCACCAAGATCGAGAGCACAATAAAACCGCCCCCTTCCAGGCAGGGTGTGAATCCGGTGGCGCTGCAAGCGGCCCTTTACCGGGTGATGAATAAGCTGGGCCGGGCCGGCTTTGTGCACAAGCAGATTGGGGCAAACCTGGACAGGTTCCGGGCCATTTCCGCTCAAGTGCCCCCTGAACATTATTTAAAAAGCAAGACCTTTTGGGAAGCGCCGATCATTTTGATCCCGAATGAGAAAGTTTCGAGCGCCATTTTTTCTTCCGGTCTTTTCGAGCCGGAGTTAACCGCTTTTTTCGGGGAATTTTTAAAACCGGGCCAGGTTGTAATTGATATCGGGGCCCACCTCGGTTATTTTTCGATGCTGGCGGCAGAACTGGTCGGGGAGCAGGGCAGGGTGGTGTCATTTGAGCCAACCTCTTCAACAGCCAGCGTGCTGGCAGAAAACATCGCCTGCTATCCGCAGGCAGCCGTGGTGCCCAGGCTGGCCTGGAATAAAAATGAAAGCATTGATTTTAAAACCTTCGATTTGGCCTTTTCTGCTTTCAATACAGCGGTCTCAGACCGGTTAAGCAACGCAAAAAGGGCCGGTGCCGAATACAAAATAGTCAAGGTTGAGGCAGTGACCCTCGATTCCTATTGCAAAGAGAGCAGCCTTGAGCCCGACCTGGTTAAAATCGACGCAGAAAGTTCAGAGCTGCAGGTTCTCCAGGGTATGGTCGGCTTGTTGGCCAGTGCTCGCCCCGTTATTACCATGGAAGTGGGTGACATGGTTGAATCAGCCGCTCATGATCTGCCTTTAAGCAAAGACCTGCTCGCTTTTTTTCGCCATTACGACTATGTGGCCATGGAGACCATGGGTTACAGGCTCAAAATTCACTGTCGCCATGACCATCAATATGACTATGACAATATGATCATGATGCCTAAGGAAAAGGCCTTTAAGCTTTAGGGCCGATAAAGTAAAATTTTTAAAGGATTATACCGCTACAGGAGGAGCAAAAAGCGTTATGCCAGAATACAATAAAGAGCTGGCCTATCAACAGGGAGTTTCCCTGATCATAACCGTACCCGGGGAGACCGGCAAGCTCGAGCAGCTGGTGCAGAGTTTTTTGATCAATAACTCCCACCATCCGGTTGAAATGATCATTGTTGATCATTCTGCCACCCCGGATCCCGAAAAGATGATTATTAAATATAATGCCTGCGCTTTTTTCATGCATATTCAAGCCGATCCAGGGTATGCTTATGCACTTTCCAATAACTACGCAGCCGGAAAAGCTATTTATCCCAATTTGCTTTTTTTAAAACATGATTTTTTCTTCACATCAGATATCCTGCCCGAGGCTGTAAAAAAATTGAAAGCATCTTCTCTTGACCCTTCTTTAAGCTTAAATAAACAGTTTTTCTCCCTGGAGCAGGATAGCCAGGATGGCCCAGGGGGAGCCTCACTGTTCTGCCAGAGGGCAGATTTTGAAGCTGCCGGCGGTTTTGACGAAAATGGCGATGACTGTATGGCAAAACATTTTAGCAGGCTGAGCGATCGAAGCAGCGGACCAGTGAACAGCATGTCGCCGGGGGTTGGGTTGCAAATGAATGATCTTATTTCCACCTTTAAACCCTTTAACCCGGACCGGCCGGTAGTGTCGCTGCACGTGCCCAAAACTGCCGGAACTGCTTTCCGGACGGTCCTAAAAAGCTGGTATAAAGACCATTTGTTGATGCATTACCCGGATATTTCCCTGCAGGAAGCCGACAATTTTGCAGACCTGCGGCCGGGCCAGTGCCTGCACGGGCATTTTAACCGGGGTAAGGGCTTTGCCATTGAAGATTTTGCCGGAAAGAATCCGCATGATCAAGCCAATATCATTACCATGCTCCGCAATCCTTACAAGATGATTGTCTCTTTATTTCTCTACTACAAGTACCAGGCCCCGGATGCAGTAATAGAAAAATCGATCCTAACCGATCAAAGGCCGCAAAGTTTTAAGAACTTCTTTAACCGCTTTTTAGACAGCAAGCATTATCTGTTTAGCTATTTATTGCGGACTGCCCCTTTAAGCGCTGAAAACATCGATCACTATCTTGGCCAGTATACTTTTATCGGCCTCCAGGAGGAACTTGAAAAATCAGTTGTACTGCTAGCCAGGCTGCTGGGCAAAAAACCGCTTAAGCCGCTTCAGAAAAATATCTCTGATTACTCAAAAGATGACATCCCGGACCTGGAAGGGCTGGCCAGGGAAGTCTTTGTCGACGAGTACAGGCTTTACGATCGGGTTAAAAATATCTTAAATGGCTGATCAAGGCGTAACGATTAAACGAACAGAAGAGAAGTGGTCATGATCATGGCAAGGCAAGAAAAAAATATTATCCTGGTTGTCGGGCCCCCCAAAAGCGGCATTAAGCTGCTTAAAAGCGGCCTCAATTTTCTTTGCACCGCTAATGCTGCAGGTGAGACCACAAGCGATGATGGCAAAAATGATCCCGGGCTGATCAATGATCGCCTGCTCCGGGCCTTAGGGCTGTCATCTTATCCGGCAGAGGGCCTTCCCGCCGGCTGGCAGAATACAAAAGCAGCGGGACAGGCCAAGCAGGAGATCAAAAACTACCTTTCCGAAACCCCGGCAGGATCGGTCCCCCTTATTCTGGGTGATTCGCTGCTCGCCTGGTTCATGCCTTTGTGGCAGGCAGTTTTCGAAGAGTTAGAAATTGAGCCAAAAATGATCCACCTCACCCGGCACCCCTGGGAAGTGGCCCGGGCTTTGCATAAGGATGAAGGCCTGGATCTTGATCGCGGCCACTTAACCTGGCTTGCCTGCTACCGCAATGCTGTCGATGCCGGCTTGAAGCACCGATCCCTTTTGGTAGTCTATGAGCAATTAATGGAGGAGCCCCGTTTGCTTTTTCAGCGCATCGGTGACGAACTGGCGCTTAGCTTTAATGATGGTCCCGGCAACAGTTATTCACTGCAGCTGGGATATGCAATTCAGGCCGAAAAAAGAGTATTTTATGCCGATCATATGACCGCCGGCGAAAAAGAGCTTTACAGTGTGTTTTACAGGCTATATAATACGGTGGCTGCTGATCAGGGGCAGGTCGGGTCCCTGGAGATTGCAAGAATACTGCGCAGCAAACTGAAATCATTGTTAAGGTTTGACCTCTATCCTGCCTACTTAGCCGCAATGGAGCAATTTTATAGTTTGGCAGCTGATCATCATGAAGGTGGCATGCTAAAAAGCAGGACTTTTTGGGGCGCATCAATTAATCTCATCCCCCGGGAACATCTTTCTGCAGCGCTATATGCTTTTGAACTGATCAAACCGGATATAAGCGCCTTTTTCGTTGATTACTTGAAGCCCGGGTGGACGGTTTTTGATGTGGGTGCCCACCTCGGTTATTTTTCCATGCTGGCCGCGACCCTGGTTGGTGGAAAGGGAACGGTGATTTGCTTTGAACCGGCGCCTTCTACAGTTGACCTGTTAAAAGAAAACCTAAGGGCTTTTTCTCAAGTGACCCTGGTTCCTCAACTGGTTTGGCATCGAGATGAAAAAGACCTTGATTTCAAGGTATTTGAATTGGCCCATTCAGCTTTTAATACAGCGGCGGCCAACAGTTTGAGCATAGAACAGGAAAAAGCGCTTGATTGTTCGATTACCCGCGTTCAAGCTGTATCGCTTGATGCTTACAGCTTTGAAGGCGATCTCAAGCCCGACCTGGTAAAAATTGATGTGGGCGGCACAGAAAGGCAGGTTCTGGAGGGAATGACCGGGTTGTTGGAAACGGTTCGACCGGTGGTGACCCTCGAGGTTGGACATTTACGGGGCCAAGAAAATGAGGGGATTTTTTCCCTGGAAAGTCTGCTTATTTTCATGCAGGGCTATGATTATGTAGCCCTGGAATCGGTAGGCTACAGGCTTCATGTTCGCGGTAGTGTTGACCAGGAAGCCGAAGGCGACCAGCTAATTTTAATTCCCAGGGAGAAGCTGCCTTTAGTGGCGAAAAAATATGAGGTTAAACAGGGGTTAAAATAAAGGATAAATAAAGGGATAAACGCTAGAGCGGGCCGTATTAACAAATAAACATACTGCATCCAGGGGTGTTATTAATGCTCATATCACATCGCTACAAATTTATCTTACTGTCACGCTATAAATGTGCCTCCACCAGCATCCGGGCTGTATTTAGGGA
>PWMM01000186.1 GCA_003558195.1 Syntrophomonadaceae bacterium | reverse complement strand
GGCGGGCTGGGCCTCCTGGGCCTTGGATTTGATCTGTTCTTCGAGCTGTTTGAGGCTTCCCCCGAGGGAGTTGACAAAGTTCACGGCCATGTTGGCGGGAACGATGAGGGTCCCCGCTTCCACGGGATTGTTGTCGGGCCCGTTCTGGGTCAGGGTGATGCGCAGGTTGTTGTTGGAAAGGGATACTCTAGAAAATCCATCGGCAAAAATATGCATGGTTGTCACTCCTTATTCATATTGGATCATGCGTCGAAACGAAACGCATCGTCTTTTCCACCGAAAAGGGACTCGAAATCGGGGACGTCGGCCGGTTCCACCTGACCTTGAGCTTTTTTGGCAATCAGGCCATCTTCAAGATTGGTCAATGAAATTATGTGCGCATAGACCAGCATCAAAGCCCCAGACTGTGTGAGAGACTTCAATGTATCGGGAGGCAAAGAATTTAAACGTTTTATGTCCACCGACCTGAAACCTGTCAAACCAGAAATTTCAACCTTCTTCCTCTTAACCCGGATATGCCGTTCGACGAGAAGACCTGCCTCCTCGATGTCCTGGACCAGCTGAATGGTTCGTTCAAAGTCTCGCTGCAAATGAATCAGCATTGTCTGGACTTTTTTCAAAACAGACCCAGGCTGCCCATCCTGATCGAAGAGGGGCTCTCCCTGATCATATCCCAGCTGTGGTGCCGCTTCATCAATGAGCACCACGAACTGCCTGTTTTCTTCGTGGGAAGCTCCCACCTGAGGTTTCGGGGCCATTATGAAAGGATATCTTCGAATATGCGCCGGAATGTAACGTGCCAACCATGCTGGCTGGGTTCCAGCATAGAAATTCACGCCCTCTTCAATCCCCAGGATAGCTTGCGGCACTCCACCGGTATCCCTGGGGAACACAAAACTGTACTCACGCGCCACCACCTGGGCCTCCCCTGCGAGGACGGGGGTGAGCATCTCCCGTCGGGCGTAATCGTAGCTTTTTGGAACATAATAGCACAGTCCAGCATGGGCTTTGGAATTGAGTGGTACAAGTTTATTGAACATGATGGGTATTCCCGAGTTTCTTCGCCATTCATATTGTCATAATGAAGAAGGGGCCGCCCCGTCAGGAAGCGACCCCATTGTTCCAAGTTCTTCGCTTACTGAAGCCACCGCACAAGGCGCCAGCCTCAAATCATTTCTTACGCGAAAATAAAGTTTTCAGCCGGTTGCACGTCATTAACATTGTCAACGCCCACCAGAACGATTTCCCAGGTGGGGTTGGCGACTTCCGGTGTGATGATCAGATCACCACCGTCCACATTCAAATCGAGTTGGGCAAAACTGGTGATTCCGAGCGCGCTGAGATCCAGTATGGAGTAGTTGTCGATGTTTCCTGCCTCAGCAGTAACAAAGTTGGTGATTTCCCAAGAACTGGGTTCTGCAACAGTGCCAGCCGCCGTGAACTCGAAGATGGAATTGTAGTTCACTGGAACATCATCCGCAACACCAAACGAAGGATCTGCAGGCTCACCGAGAACATCCGTTATGCCCAGCGGACCACCATCAAGTGACACTCCGAAATTCGGACCAAAGATATCAAGTGTCAGATTATTGACTGTACTGCCGTCAATTGCATAGATAACGAAATTCCCGGTATCCGGGCTGTCATCGAGAATGCCGTCCTCATTCGTCTGAATTTGTCCGGTCACCAAGCCACCTGTGGCAGTTTCCAACGCACCGATGATAGCCTCCAGGACCTCCTCCTGCGCCGCAAATGCATCCTGTGGAACAGGTTGAAACAGAGCGGTACCATCTACAGGACTGGCCACGTCAACACTGTAACTCTCTCCATTGACTTCAAATGATAGACGGAAAACATCGCCGACCTCAACATCGTTCAGGTCACGATTACCAGCATCTGCAAGGTTGATAGCATCATTGAATGCAGCCAAATCAAACAGAGCAAAGGCGGGATTGGGCGCCCCGAGGGTGATGAAGAAATCATTCTCGTTGGCCACCCACTCTACATCAGTACCCGGACCATTTTCCAGGCTGGCAGTAAATGTGCCCTGATAACCACTGAAGTCCACCACACTTATGGTAGTGGGCAAATCTTCGGTCAGTGTAAGACTATCGTTTTCGTCTGAATCTCCACCCGTGATGATTAGATTGCGCGCTGCACCGTCCAAATTCAGCCCTGAGAACAGATTGCCTGTAGTGGCATCGTTGGGCCTCACCACATCTGCATTGATGGTCGTAAACCCAGTCAAATTAAGCGTATGTCCACCAGGAACATAATTGATTTGACCAAGCTCACCAGCGGTTTCAATATTCAGCGTGCCCGTGCCCGCCAGATTGATAACCTGGCCGAATCCACCTATTTGTTGGCCATCATTTCCGGTATCATCACCAAATATTACGGTAGAGTTATTTGGGAGATTGATAAGTGAGAAGGCACCAGCAAGTGATCCTATCGTATAGGCATCAACGCCTGTTGTGTTAGCAGCATCATACGTTCCTGTAAATGCCGCTGTTTGACCAAACGCACCGGCTATCTCCGTATTGGCAAGCCAACCAAACTGTATGTCCTCAAAATCCCTCACAGTGGGATTTTGCGTTCCAGCAAGTTGACCATAGAGGGCCAGCAAGTCATCATCACCTGCTGTACCTTCAACCACATCCAGGTTGCCACGCTGCAGGTTGGCCGCATTCAGGCCAAGCCCCAGAGAAGCACCTTCGTCCATGCCGGCGCCACTGATTTCCAGTGCGGGTGTTGGGGGACCAGGAGGCAATGTAGCCATTGTGTTGACATGGAAACCCAGAGACTGTGAGCCTTCAAAGTTCAGGGTCGTCACGCGAGGACCATCAAAGTTCTGCACAATATTGACAGTCTCACGATTCCCATCGGACTCAACCGTCAGGTTGCGTACCTGACTTTGAATCTGACCAAAATCGTCAACTGTGAGTCGATTAACGGTCAGCACACCATCCAACCGGGCCGTATTGTCCAAAAGAACAGAAGCATCCGTGCCCGAAGAACCCAAGAGACTCACAACACCGATATTCTGGTTGTTGTTGCTGTTTCCTGCTGCCAAGGTCTGATTCTTGCCGGAAATGGTCACGCTGGTTTCGTCCAAGTCGACCTGGCGCAGCGTCGTGTTGACATTACCGGTCGCGACGATGATGTTTTCAAGGCCCTGCATATTGCCATCGACCACATCCTGAACCGTGGCGTTATTTCCCGCCACAACCAGAGTCTGAATGTTGTCAAACTGGGCGAAAGCGTCCTCAAGGCCCGGAAGAATGCCCGTGGAGGACTGCACTTCCACAGTGTTCTCCCCATCCGCTCCATCAATGTAAGTGCTGTTTTTCCAGGTGGCACCTGCACCACTGTTGGTGAGGTTGAAGCGATCATTCCCAGCCCCACCCAGTATCGTCAACTGAAAATCTGAGTCACGGGAAAGGGGATTGTTAACGTCGATGGAAAGATTGGAATTGCCATCACCCATGAAATACTTGAACTCAACAACATCGTCTGCCGGGTCCAGGTAACGATCTACAGAATCACCGGTCAATTGTGCGCCCAGCTTGATTTCTCCCTCAAAACCGGAGGCATCAAAAACACGCACATCCGTCAGGCCCCAAGTCCCATTGAGACCATTGAGCCCATCCAAACGATTGTCCGTGGTGGTAGCAAATCCCTGGGCATCGATGGACCTGTCGCCAAGATAGAAATTCCCGCCGGCCCCGCCATCCAGGTGAGACACATAGACTTCCTGGAGGTATTGAGCTGCCAAAACCTGCTGGGCAGACTGCATCGTTTCGAGATGACTGGTGCGATCAACCAGGACGTCAAAAACTTCCACACCGCGAAGTCCTGACATGGCACCAATATCAAGGACTCCACCCTGCGAACCGTTGCCTGCAGCATCCAGGACGACGGTGGTATTGGTGAGAGCTTCAACAGGTACGGGTTCGCCGACTTCAATGCGATTGCGCACATCGATCCCCGAAAACCTGACGTCCAACGCTTCAGGATCGACCATGAACGTCCCGCCTTCAGGGTCGGTGATCACAAACACGCCATCACCCCGGTGTTCCACGGTGAGACCCTCAAGAGCTTCAATGCCTGCGAGCGCATCGGCCAGGGCCGCTTCCAGCTCTGCCCATGTGTTGGCCGCACTCATGGCCTCTGTTGCCAAGGTGTACTGCTCGCCATTGAAGGTCAGGTCAATGGCTCGAAGGGTCATGTTTGCAAGCTCTGTAGCAGCAGGATCCTGACCGGTCGTGATCTCCTGAAGGGTGATCGTGAGGAACGATTCGTCTTCCGTCACTTCACCGAAAATCCAGAGAGGATTGAAGTCAACGAGGTAGCTGACCCCAGGATCAGTCTGGCGCATCCCAATGGCAACATTGGAAGGATTTTCGCGGACATCTTCGATCAATATATCCGCCCGGCTGTTTTGGCTCCACCACTGCTGAACGCCCGACATCTTCTCCGCGTCAATCGTAAAACCCTGAACCAGGGTATCATCCTGAGGATATTGCGCTCGGAAGTAAACTTCCTGAATGTTCTTCGTGGTGGCTGAGATTGCAGGTCCAAAAGGCTGTGTGCCTGTGACAGTTTGTGTCAGGTCGGCATAAAGGGCATTGGTTCCTCCCATGCCGTCCAAATAGTCGCCCGATTCGAAGGTGTTGGTCACGGCGCCCAACTGATTCTGCACGATGGGTGCGTTGAATACATCATCAGCGCCTGTACCAAAGAGGGTATCCTGACCCGTGGTGAGGGTGAAGGACTTGCCATCTATGCCACTGGCATTCCACGCATCCACCTGCGCCTTGGCGGCCGCGACGGAGTTGGCTTCAAAGGACACCAGCTTCAGGATGTTCCTGGCAGTGTCGATGCTGTAGAGTTCAATGTTCTCCGTGTAGTAGTGGGCCACTTCCACCTGGTTGTCCAGTTCCAGGACATCCGTTCCCTGCGCGCCGGCCATGAAGGCCATGATGAGCTGATCCACGGGCACGGCGGCACCTTCACCGCTGACCCAGTACTCGAGGCCCGCTTCGTCGGGGGCGCGTTTGAAAAGGTTTTCGTAAATTTTGCCTGCGGTCTGGGCACGGGTCAGCTGACCATACATTGCAGCATACTCGGGCTGCTCGTTGACCCAGTTGATGCGGAGATCATCCAGCGTGATGGCGCCGGCTTGAATCTGGGCTTCCCAGTAGTCCAGCCCAGGCTTGTCCGCAGCGCGACCCAAGTACCCAATGTAGAGCTTCTGAAGTTCAGTTCTAATACTCATGTCTCTTTCCTCATGTGTGAATGTGAACAGTTCTTGTAAATAGCCCCACCTTTGACGACATGTTTTTGCCAGTAAGACTCAAAGACTGCGTTCCCTCCTTTACATTTTTAAAATGCCTTCGGTGTCAGACGTCTGACTATTCGCTGCTATCTTCCCCAACATCCTCCTCCTTGGCTTGCTCCAGAACGGAAGGTTCAACGGACTCAAAAGCGTCCGTGACCTTTATGCTGCCCGCCCTGGACGTGAACCGGCGACAAAACGCAAAGAAGCCTGCAGCCCGGTTCCCGGCAACAAACATTTATATATAAGATACG
>PWMM01000265.1 GCA_003558195.1 Syntrophomonadaceae bacterium | reverse complement strand
CGAGTTCTTCATCGCCGTCCATGGCCACTATTCCGGGATTGGCGTGCCCGAGCGCCTGTAGCGCAAGACCATACGCGCGCCGGGTCGCCCATTCGCCGTCCTCCAGAACCGATCCCTTACCGGCCGCACGCAGGGCCTCGTTGAATGACGGCGGAGTGTCCGTCTGAGTGGTGACGTGGACGGCATTGGTGATCGGTTTGATCTCCACCGCACCCTCTTCCCATTGCGCTCCGATCCGTGCAGAGGTCTCATCCAGTTCTTGCAGGACGGTATTGAGCTGATCCGCCCCGATGGCTTTGCCGTGTCCCAGTTCCTGCATGGTTCGGCTGCCCCAGCCTTTGGTCGTTTCCGCCACGATCGCGAAGGGGGTGGCATCGTTGGCCGCTTCGGCATGGGCTTGGAGAGCTTCCCGGATTTGGTCCGGGTCATGTCCGTCGATCTGCCTGACCGTGAAACCGACGGCCGAGAGTTTACGGACCGTTGTTTCGGCCGACTGCGACGGGCTCACCGGGTCCGATTGCCCGTAACGGTTGCAGTTAAAAACCGGATAGACATTGGCCAGCTCATGGTCGGCGATGAAATCAACGGCCTCCCAAATCTGTCCCTCGCGACTCTCGCCGTCGCCAATGAGGCAATATATGCGCTTGTCAATATCATCGAGCCGGGCCGCCGCCCCGATACCGGCAGCGACCGAAAGGCCCTGTCCGAGCGAACCGGTGGCGGCATCAAAGAAGGGGAACCCTTCCATGGGGTTGGGGTGCCCGTCGATTTCACTCCCCAGTTCTCGAAGCTTCATGGCGTCTTCACGGGTCATCGGCCTAAGATCACCGTTTTTTCCGATGCCTATACCAATATCCGCGCCGGCGGCGTAGATGATCGGCACGGCATGGCCTTCGGAGAGGACAAGGCGATCAGCCCCCTTATGACCGGGACTTTCAGGGTCCCAACGCATATGATCGTACATCAGAACGGTAACCACATGGGCCAGTGAGGACGCGGAGGTGGGATGCCCGGAACCGGCGGCAGTCGTCATCTCAACGGACAATTTGGTCAGTTCAACAGCTTTGGAATGTACGGAACCAGCAAAGGACATAATGTATCCTCCCAAAAAGTAAAAAGAACATAGCTATTATATTACGATAAAACTAACAACAATTCAAGACAAACCCTAACCTATATCAGCTTGACATTCAAGCTCCTTTGTAATATTATGCTCATAGTATGGTACTGTATAAAGGTAAATATTCAGTGAACCCCGTTGCCTGCTCACCACCGTGCCCTCTGCCGGTGGAATAATGATTCAGAGCTACTTACCGATTTTTCAGACCGTAGCCGTGTTTCCGTCCAGCCCGGTCTTTGCGACGCTTGCTCTGTGAACTGAGCCGAAGGAGCAGTGCAGCACAGCGGCGAAAAATTTTAATTGCAAATCACAGATCATGGAAAATATCGAAATATCTCCAATAGTTGATACGCGCTGCCGGATCGGGGAGAACCCGCTCTGGCACCCGGACGAAGGATGCCTCTACTGGGTCGACATACCTTCCGGCACGTTGCTGAGGTTCTATCCTGCAACCCAACACCATGAAATCGTTTACGAATCAGAGGAAGCCATTGGCGGATTCACAGTCCAGGAAAGCGGCGAACTGCTGCTTTTCGGAGCACGTGGGGCCGTGTACCTTTGGGATGGTGGAGAGATAAAAAATGTTGTAGATGAACTGGCGCGGGAACGGGACTCGCGTTTCAACGACGTGATCGCCGATCCGCAGGGACGCGTGTTCTGCGGCACGATGTCCTCCGATTCCCACGCCGGCAGGCTGTACCGTCTCGATACCGACGGCACAATACATGTAGTTCTGGAAGACGTGGGCACATCGAACGGGATGGGATTTACCCCGGACGGCCGTGGCTTTTACCATACCGACACCCGCCGGCACTCCATCTTCCTTTACGACTACGACAGAACCACCGGAGAGATCAGTAACCGACGGGTTTTTGTCACTGTTAAGGAAGAAGGCAGGCCCGACGGGATGACCGTCGACCGGGAAGGATATGTCTGGTCGGCTCTGTGGGAAGGCGGATGCATCGTGCGCTATAGTCCCAATGGACAAGAACAAGAGAAAATCAGACTCCCTGCAAACAAAGTAACGAGCCTGAGTTTCGGTGGAACTGATTACGATCATCTGTATATCACCACCGCCGGCGGCGAAAACAGAACGGCGGAAGGGAAAGGTGCCGGAGCGCTTTTCCATTTAAAAACCACTACCGGCGGAACACCCGAGTTCCGGTCAGGAATCCCGACCCGATGACGCTCAGAAATGAAGTGCGGAGACACAGGGGGCAGTTATTATTCCCCTATCGACAAAAAATTGTCGATGATAGGTAACGCAGACCTTCCTGTCGTGGGCGCACGCAGGGATGCGTGCTATACGTACGACAGGCATCTTGCCTGACTATACAGCTTATGTTGCACTTTTCGGCCGGGCTGCTAGCGACAGATTTTTTTAACCGTTCATAAAAACATCTTTAATCCAGGTAATCACACAGATGTACGAAGCGACAGAACACTTGCCTGAATCCTGTGTGTTAGTGATTTTCGGGGCCAGCGGTGACCTTACGGCAAGGAAAATCGTGCCGGCACTCTTCAACCTCACGGCCGAAGGACGGCTTCCGCACCGTTTCCATATAGTTGGCTACTCCCGCTCGGATTTCCCTACCGACTCCTTCCGAAAACATATGAGGGTAAGCCTGGAAACCCATTCAAGGATTACACCTGGAGAACATCCCGACGCTTTGGAGCGGCTGCTGGAGAACACGATATACTGCCGCGGCGACTACAGCAGTACGTCGGATCTGACCGCACTCAGGAAAACACTCGAAAGTTTAGATAAGCCTTCCGGATCACCGCAAAACAGGTTGTTTTACTTTGCCGTCCCGCCCGAAACGGCGGCTGATCTGGTCAGCCGTCTTCAAGAATCAAAACTCCTGGAACGACGTGCGCCGGAGGATGCTGAAAAAAAGGGCTTTCACCGCGTCGTGATGGAAAAGCCGTTCGGGCATGACCTCGATTCCGCCCGCGCGCTCAACGCCGGGCTGTTGAAGGGGCTGGAAGAGAATCAGATATATCGTATCGACCATTACCTCGGTAAAGAAACCGTGCAAAATATCATGGTTTTACGCTTTGCCAACTCTATTTTTGAACCGGTATGGAACAACCGTTATGTTCAAAACGTTCATATCACGGTGGCGGAATCGGATGGGGTGGGCAACCGGGCGAAATATTTCGACTCCGCCGGTGCACTGCGGGACGTTATGCAGAACCACGTCCTGCAGCTGCTGGCGCTCTTTGCTATGGAACCGCCGACCGGCATGAACGCCGCTTCCGTGCGCTCTGAAAAAGCCAAACTGCTCGGGGCTCTGTCACCGCTGTCTGACGAGGAATTGCGCTGCGCGGTGATTAGAGGACAGTATAGTGCGGGCAATGTCGGCGGTAAAAAAGCTGTGGCTTACAGGAGTGAAAAAGGGATTGCTCCGGATTCCCGCACGGAAACATTCGCGGCTATAAGGGCCTACATCAACAACTGGCGCTGGAGCGGTGTGCCTTTTTACCTGTCAACCGGCAAGAGGCTTGTGCGCAAACTCACCGAGGTCGCGATCGAATTTAAAAAAGTTCCCCACAACCTGTTCGCTCCCTATGGCAGCGAAGATCCGGCTCCCAATATGCTCAAAATACAGGTACAACCCGAGGAACGGATCGCCTTGCGGATAGCCAGCAAAAGCCCCGGACTGAAAATGAACCTCTCAGCCGTCGATATGGAATTGCCCTACAGCTCGCGTTTCAGCAGCCAGTCGCCGGAAGCTTACGAACGGCTGATACTGGACGCTATAGCCGGCGACCCTTCTCTTTTCGCAAGCAGTGAGGAAATAAGACTGGCGTGGAAATACGTTATGCCCATCATTGAATACTGGAAAAATCAGCCCGATCCGGCGTTCCCCAATTACCAAGCCGGCAGCTGGGGGCCTATAGAAGGGAAAAACTTCTTCCGGGAAGATGTTTGCTACGCCGAGCTGGGAAAAGGATAGTAATCATCGATGGAGTTTGTTTTTTTGGCGAGAAGATTATCTTCCAGCACGCGTAACTTGCGATATAGCAATGCTTTTTTTATCCTTCATCATTTTTCTACTTCCTCCTTTTCAGATTCAACAGCTTAACTCGTAGCGATCCCAATAGTCTGCAGATTTACTTCATTTTTCATAACTGCTTCAATAGCATATCATAATCTGAATGAGAGCCAATCCAGAACCATGTCATAATTCCGTTTTCCTGAATCCCGACCGCACGATACTCTAATGTGATACGGACCGCATAGATTGGACGGCTTGAATGAACCCTTTTGAATTTATCCCGGGATGGAAGGGGTCTTTCTGAAACTGTTTGTAGGCTTCCTTTGCCTGTTGGCGGACATTTCCCGGCAAATCCCCAAGCATCTTTCGGAATTCATTTGTTGTATGAGAAATCATAGGCGGTCAGGATCAAGCGGGGTCGTTTCACTTTTGTTATATTCGTCGTTGGTTTATGAAATATGCGGGGTATCTCTTTTTTCTGTTAACTATTTTCTTTAAAATAATTTTTCGCCTTTCTCAATGTCTTTATAGTTTAAAACTTAAAACTTTATTCGGACTTACGCAACTAAGCACTAGCCTTGACGGTGCCTATCACGAACGAGGGGATCGAGCAACGTCGCAAAACCGTGGCGACGGATTCACGAGAAATTGCCTTCTGGGGAACGTTCGGTTATCCGATGGCTTGGGCGATAGTGGAAGACGAGGCGGCATGTTTACGGATCGGAGGGATACCGTACCATGTTCAACAGGGCTTTAAACTGAATGAAAGAACCGTTGCGGCCTGGCAATGCGTTGAATCCCTGCAAACCAGCCGGGAGCTGGGGTTGAACCGGTTTGTGACGGAGCAGCCGCCCTACAACCTCCTGGACCGGCGGATCGAAAGAGAACTGATCCCTATGGCCCGCACCTGCGGGTATGGGCTGATCCCCTGGAGCCCCCTGGCCGGCGGACTCCTTACAGGAAAATACCAACGCGGTGAAAAAGCCCCCGACGACGCACGCTTTTCCGGCAGGGAAGACAGCGACCGCTATAACGAACATATTTTTTATGTCACCGAAGGACTGGAACCGCTCGTGAAAGAAAAGGACTGCACAATGGCCCAGTTCGCCCTGGCATGGTGCATGCATCAGCCAGGAATCATCTCCCCGATCATCGGCCCGCGAACTATGCAGCAACTGGAAGATAACCTCGGCGCACTCGACGTTGAGATCACCGATGAAGATCGCCGCAAAGTCGATGAATTGATTGCGCCCGGCCGGATGGTGTCGCCCTTCTATGAAGCGGATTTCGGACCGCACATTTACCGTACATAAGAGTCTTGCAGCACAATAGTTGACAAGCGCCATATCTTGCAGGCCATAGGCCTTATAAGTCTTATACGTCCTATCTGTCCTATCTGTCCTATCGGCCCTGTGTTCGATTAAAATAACGTAGATTGCATAACAGACTCATAACCTTTCTGAAAATAGGAGAACAGTAAATGCTCATAGCGACTGAATCACGATTGTACCAT
>PWMM01000307.1 GCA_003558195.1 Syntrophomonadaceae bacterium | reverse complement strand
CTCCCGGTACGACTATTCTCGAAGCCGCCCAGCAGCTTGGAATCGAAATACCGACTTTTTGCCATGATCCGGAACTGCCCCCTAACGGGGCTTGCCGGATTTGCGTGGTTGAGGTAGAAAAGGCCCGCGCCCTGGTGGCTTCCTGTGTCGCGCCTGTCGGTCCTGATATGGTAGTGCATACTGAATCTGAACGGGTGATCAAAGCCCGGAAAAACAACCTTGGCTTGATGCTGGCCAACCATCCCCTGGATTGTATTACCTGTGAGAAGACCGGTACCTGTAAACTCCAGGATTACTGTTACCAGTACGAGGTAGCCAGCTCTGAGTTTGAAGGTGAAGTAAAGAATTTGCCCTATGATGACACCAATGAATTTTTCTACCGCGACATGAATAAATGTATTTTATGTGGAATTTGCGTTGGCAAATGCCAGCTGGTAGTGGGAGCTGGAGCCATAGATTTTACCAAGCGCGGTTTTGTCACCAATGTTAGTGCCGGATTTGAAGATCCCATCGAAGAATCAAGTTGTGTTTTCTGTGGGATGTGTATAGATAATTGTCCGGTAGGAGCGTTGATCCCTAAGCATGTAACTGGTAAAGGTCGTCCCTGGCAGACTGAAAGCGTTCCATCTGTATGTCCTTACTGCAGCATTGGTTGTAATATAAATCTGCATATTAAAGACAATGAAGTGATCGAGGTCAGTCCGGTTAAGGAGAGCGTAGTTAACCGGGGCCATCTTTGCGTTCAGGGTAAATTTGGCTGGGATTTTATCCACAGCGGGGACAGGGTTACCGCTCCTCTGGTTAAGAGTGACGGGGTCTTTGTTGAAGTAAGCTGGGAAGAGGCTCTTGATTACATAGTTGACAATATCAAAGAAGTACAAACCCGTTACGGTGCCGATGCTTTGATGGGTTTGAGTTCACCCAAAGCCAGTAACGAAGACAACTACCTTTTCCAAAAATTAATCCGCTCTCTTGGCACAAACAATGTGGATAGTTATAGCAAGCATTGCCATACTTCTTCGGTAAACGGGATGATGGATGCCTTTGGTAATGCAGCAACTACTAACAGTATTGATGAAATTGCTGCCACCGATGCCGTTTTTGTGATCGGAGCTAACCCTGCAGAAACCCATCCTATTCTCGATTATCGGGCCCGGGAAGCAGCCCGGAAAGGTGCAAAATTAATAGTAGCCTCACCTGACTATATTGGTCTGGTTGATATAGCTACAGATTATTTATCCCTTAAGCAGGGCACTGAGCTGGCCCTTTTGAATGCAATGGCCAATGTTGTTATTAACGAGGAATTGTATGATCAAGCTTTCATTGATAGCAGGACAGAAGGATATGCAGAACTCAAAAAAGCAGTCGAAAAGTATACTCCGGAATACGTGGCTGGATTAACCGGATTAGATGAACAAAAGATTCTATCTGCTGCGCGAGCGTACGCATCTGCTGAAAAGGCGGTTATTTTATCCGATGCTGCCGTGAGCAGCCAAATCGGGGCTGCTGATTTTGTCAGGGCCCTTGCTAACCTGGCCATGTTGACCGGGAATATCGGTAAAGAATCTGCCGGGGTTTATTTGCCTTATGGTGAAAATAATTTACAGGGTCTAGCTGACATGGGTGTACTTCCCAATGTGGTGACCGGTTATCAACGCCTCGCTGAAGAAGCTGTTCGTGAAAAGTTTTCCAAGGCATGGGGTGTTAAGATCAGTGATAAGCCGGGTATGACAGCTGCAGATGTTTTCGCCGAAGGCAAAAACTCCAGCATAAAGGCCATGTATATTATGGGAGAAAACCCGGTAGCCTGTGGTGGAGATCAGGAAGAACTGGCCCAGTATTTGTCTAACCTTGAATTTCTGGTAGTCCAGGATATCTTTATCACTGAAACGGCTTCACTGGCTGATGTTATCCTGCCGGCTTCAGCTTTTGCTGAAAAACTGGGAACTTATACCAACATGGAGCGCAGGGTTCAGCTGAACCAGCCGGCCCTGGAACCTCCTGGAGAAGTGTTCCCGGATTGGGCGGTCCTGGTTGAGCTGGCCGAATGGTTTGGGTTTGAATGGGACTATGTCGGTCCCGAGGAAGTCTTTGATGAAATCGCTTCTCTTACTCCAGACTATAGTGGCATGTCTTATCGACGCCTGGTAGAACAAGGCTTGCAGTGGCCCTGTCCTTCTGATGATCATCCGGGTACTAAATACTTGCACCAGGATAGCTTCAGTCGGGGTAAAGGGCTTTTTGCCCCAATAGATTATAATCCGGAGAAGCTGCAGATGGAAGAAGGCCATAGCGAGGAATGCTGCGCAACCGGAGGGCACAGCTGTCAGTGTCTGAGTGAAACCTTAAACAAGCGCTCAGTAGTTAGCGCTTTCAAAAAAGGATGCTGTGCATAAACTGCTAAGTTAACAAATTGGTTTTCTCAAAGGGGCGGCCTGATAGGGCGGCCCCTTTTTAGGTGCGCCCGGCAGGGGCCTTAACTTGGCTGTGAAAGTCCGCTGTGGGCTTGGCAGTGGGAACCATTAGCTGAAAGCAGAGCTGACTGCCGCATGGCGAAATCTGAATAAACTATTCCCTATGTTCTCTTGCAGGAAATGGTTTCACTATTGCCGAATAAAACGAAGAAAGCAACCTCTAAAAATATCTCATAAAACCAATAACAACCACTTGGTGTTTGAGCAGAAAAAGGAAAATATACTGGGGTGGAAAAAATTGATGGATCGCGAATTTACGGTGCACAAACCTGTACTTAAAGTCCGGGAAGGGCAATCCGAAGAAATAGAAGATTTGGTGATAATTGAAACCCCTGTGACAATTTATTTGAACGGTGATGAACTGGTAACTCTACTTTGCTCACCAGATAAGTTGGAATACCTGGCTCTGGGTTTCCTTCGCTCTGAAGGGCTTATTTCCAAGATGGAGGATTTGGAAGCGATACGGGTCAGGGAAGAGGAGGGTCTTATTGAAGTCGATTTGAAAGAGGGAGCGGGACTTGCTGAAAAACTTTATGGCAAAAGGACTGTAACTTCTGGTTGTGGAAAAGGAACAGTTTTCTTCAGTGCCCTGGATTCCCTGCGCAGTAGCCCTTTAACCGGAAATCTGCGAATTAGCTCCGAAAAGGTGCTTGAGCTGATGAACTCTATGCAGGAGAAAGCAGAACTATATAAAAATACCGGGGGAGTACACAGCGCTGCCCTGGCCGACAGTGATAAAATTCTACTATTTTGTGAGGATATCGGTCGCCATAATGCCATTGACAAAATTGTGGGTCAGTGCCTGCACGAAGGTATTTCTACGGAAGACAAGGTTATTGTATCCAGTGGCCGACTTAGCTCAGAAATCCTGCTTAAAGCAGCCAAGCTGAAAATTCAGTTGCTCATTTCCAGGGCTGCTCCAACTTCTCTATGTTTAGAGCTGGCAGAAAACCTGAACATTACCCTGGTCGGCTTTGCAAGAGGCAAGCGCTGTAATATTTATACTCACGCCTGGAGAATAAAGTTTTTCCCCGGTTGATCAGTCACCTTTTCGCCATTACTAGGGCATTATAGCCGGTAGTATGAAACTGTTTATGAAGCCTTTTTTTCTATTCAGGTGCCAGGTATTGCTAATATTTATTTTAAGCAAAGGGAACATAAAACAGCAGTGATGGAAAAAACTGTGTAACCAGAATTAAAGGAATTTGGCAGGCAAACAATTGGCTCTAGAGCGAGAGCTTTGGATGAGATTTACAAAAAGGTCTGGTCAAATGTTGAAAAATTGAATCTTTATAGTTCTGACTTAAGTAAGCATTAGTTGAGGTGCCCTCCAAGTAGACTTAGCATCTGCTTATAATTAAAAATTAAGCTTACGTTAGGGGGATAATATTATGAAAAAAGCATATGTAACCCGCCTGGTTCCGCAAAAAGCTCTTGATATGCTTGAAATTGAATGCCAAATGACAGTAAATCCTTATGACCGGGTTTTACAAAAAGAAGAACTGGTTTCAGCGGCTTATGATGCTGAAGGATTACTATGCCTGTTAACCGATCAAATTGATGCAGATCTGCTCGATAAATTATCCCGGTTAAAAGTAGTGGCCAATTGTGCCGTTGGATATGACAATATCGATATCCCGGCTTGCACTGCAAGAGGGGTGGCGGTTTCTAATACTCCCGGGGTATTGACTGAAACAACAGCCGACATGGCTTGGGCTTTGCTAATGGCTGCTGCACGGCGGGTGGTTGAAGCCGATCGTTATGTCCGGGATGGAAAATTTAAAGCCTGGGCTCCGATGCTTTTGCTGGGGCAAGAAATCAATCACAGGGTGCTGGGTGTGATCGGGATGGGCCGCATCGGCAAAGCTGTAGCCAGGCGGGCTGCTGGTTTTAGGATGACAGTTTTTTATCATGACGCTTACAAAATGACGAGGGAAGAAGAGCAGGCTTTAGGTGTAGAGTACAAAGAGATGAAGGACTTACTGCGAGAAGCTGATTTTATCTCCTTACATGTCCCTTTGAATGAACAGACCAGGCATTTGATCGCTGCTCAGGAGCTTAAACTGATGAAAAAGACAGCTTACCTGATTAATACCTCCCGTGGGCCGGTAATCGATGAAAAAGCTTTGGTTAAAGCTTTACAGGATGGTGAGCTGGCTGGAGCAGCTCTCGATGTATATGAAGAAGAACCATCCCTGGCACCTGGTTTGGCTGAACTGCAAAATGTAACCCTTGCTCCACATACCGCCAGCGCTACAGTTGATACCAGGACCAGGATGGCTGTTATGGCTGCTGAAAATCTCCTGGCGGGACTAAAAGGAAAAAGGATGCCTAACCTGGTTAACCCGGAGGTAAAGCTGAAAAGTTAATATCTCGCAGAAAGTGATTAATGGCTTTCATTAACCAGTCGCTCTTGAGGATACAATCTTATAAAACAGGTCTTTGTCTTTTATGACATTTTCGTTAATATATAATTTTTTTGCATGGATATTTACCTCGTCTAAATAAAAACCGGTTCGATATTCTATCTCTTCTTTAACTGTTTGTTGGATCTCATGGAGCAGTTTATCCAGGCGCATCTTGGGGAGGTAGGCTAAATCAATAGCCAGTTCAATTTCTAAGACTACCTTATTTCTGCCGTTTTCTAGCTCCAGTTCCAGGATTTTATAAACGCCTGGAATATTTGATACCAGGTATTTGGCTAAATCCGTGATAACATGTTCTGCAATATAGAAATTACCCAGGCTGCTGAAGATAGGACGAATCACTGATCGTTCTACTGGCACATCGGTAGATTTTGCTGGTGGAAGGCTAAAAAAGGATAGCAGTGGATCGATAAGGTAGCCGGGAAATTCTTTTTTAATTGCAAAAGTAGGGAGCGGTATTACATGGCGATTATCTTTGGCTCTTATGGCCAGTGCCTGCTTAATAGATTCAGGGCTGGAAACTTCTTCAATATTGTATATAAAAGTTGGTTTTGGTAACCCCAAATTTTCAGAAATAACTTCAGCCATCCGCCTGGAAGTCCCCAGGATTAGAACTTTGTCTGGTTTTATTAACTCCAGCTTTTCTCTTACCTGGCGGGCATGTTCAGGGTCTTTGAAAACAGCACGCTTAATGGCCCCATACCTGGTACTTTCTCGTTTAGCTGAACGTCCAGCCAGGTTGGAGTTGCCTTTTATCAACAACCCGTCATCAATAATATATTCAATTTTATGTTTGGCGGCCAGGACCGGAGCGTGATGACTTTT
>PWMM01000094.1 GCA_003558195.1 Syntrophomonadaceae bacterium | reverse complement strand
GCAATGGAGCAGCATGAGCAGCCCCTGGCTGAAAAAATGCTCGATGATCTTGATTTAATAAAGGGTGTCCGGGTTTACGGCCCTCCCAGGGATTACCCCCGTACTTCTACCATTTCTTTTACCGTTGAGGGTAAAAGGGCAGACCGGGTAGCTGAAGAACTTGGGGAAAAAGGTCTTTTTGTCTGGGACGGTCACTTTTATGCTATCCGCCTGGTAGAAAAACTGGGCCTCCTGGAAAGCGGGGGCTTGATCAGGGCAGGGCTTTGCCCCTATAATACCGAACAAGAAGTTGATCGGCTGCTGGAAGAGGTTAAAAGGATCGCAAAATAATCTAGATAACTCCTCTTGCGGGGCAAGCACAGCTTGTAGTTTTGCCTGCAACAGGTTATCTAAGCTAACTCATTTTAAAAAGGAGCGGTTATTAATTTGAAGATCAAGGAAATCTATAACTATGTATTAGAAAAAGGGATAGAAAAAGATCCTCGTAAACGTGAAAATGTAGAAGAAGTCCTGGCCAGGGAAAAGAAAAAATTTGATGAAATGAAAGAAGAGGATAAAAAGGATTATGATAGTGAAAAATTAACTAATCCTTACAGTGACACGCGTATTTTATGCGGTGATCCTGAGGCGGAAGTAAAAAGGCTATTGGTCGGGGTTGATATTGAAGTTGGTGAAGTTTTACTGGCCGATCGCCTGGCTGAAAAAGGGCAGCCCGTTGATCTGATCATTACCCATCATCCTGAAGGGAAAGCACTTTCCAGGCTACATGATGTTATGCATATGCAGGAAGATATCCTGGCCCGTTATGGAGTGCCCATTAACGTGGCTGAAGGAATCATGTCTTCGAGGATCAGCGAAGTTAAGCGCGGCCTGATGCCCATTAACCATAACCGGGCTATTGACGCGGCAAAAATCCTGGGCATTGCCATGATGAGCGCCCATACGGTATCTGATAACCAGGTTACGGCATTTTTGCAGGAAATGTTTGACCAGCAAGAACCGCGCACACTGGGCGATATTCTTAAACTGTTGAAAGATATTCCTGAATATGCCGAGGCGGCCCGGCATGGTGCCGGCCCGGACATTGTTATTGGCAGTAGGGATCGCCGGGCCGGAAAGGTGCTGGTAGATATGACCGGTGGCACGGGTGGATCTGAAAAAGCTTACGCCAAATTGTCCCAGGCAGGTGTCGGTACGATTGTGGGCATGCATATCAGTGAAAAGAATCGCAAAGAAGCAGAAAAATACCATATTAACGTGGTCATAGCAGGTCATATTTCCAGTGATTCCGTCGGTATGAACCTGCTGCTCGATCGGCTTGAGAATAAGGGCATAGAAATTATTGCCTGTTCCGGTATAATCCGTCACAAACGCTTGTAATCTATTAAGCCGAGAAGGGCAAACCGGCCTTTCATTGTTTAAGCTCTTGAATATCGAACACCCGGCCGGATCTGGCACAAAATGTTTAATCAAAGCCGAGAACTATAATATTCACCGGGTTTTGAGAGTCTTATAGCTGAACCTTTTTAGAACTGGTTGATCCGCTATCCAGCTGAAGCAGGCTTATTATAAGTCTGCTTCCTGGTTAACGGGGTGGTAGCGCATCCTGGCATCGAGTGCGACAGCTCCCTTCCCGGCGGGGAAAACCCGCAGTGGATTGATGTCAAGCTCCTCAATACCGGGTTGGTGGGCAAGCAGGTGCGATATCTTGACTACCAGGTCTATAAAAGCTTCAGTATCACCGGCGGCTTTTCCACGCATTCCTTTTAAAATTTTGGCTACATGCAATTCTTCCAGCTTTTTTCTCACGCTTTCTTTGGCAGCAGGGCAGATTGAATTTGCAAGATCCTTGAATGCTTCAACATAGACCCCGCCCATCCCGAAAAAGATGACCGGTCCAAAAGAAGGATCCTGCCGGCCACCAATAAACAGATCGTAGCCCTCTTCGGCCATTTTTTGGATTCTTACTCCGGCAAAATGGGCATCCCGCTTGTAGCTATAAAGATTATTTTTAATTGCCTCAAAAGCTTCCAGGACTTGCTGCCGGTCCTTTAAGCCAAGCATTACTCCCCCGGCTTCCGACTTATGGAGGGCATCGGGAGAAATGACCTTCATAACCACTGGAAATCCAATTTTTTCAGCCATGGTTACAGCCTCTTCAGCATTTAGTGCTATATCAGACGGGACGGTTTGGAGGCCGAACGCTTTCAGTAGCTCCAGGGTTTCTTCCCCGTGATCGCCTTTTTTTCCTGAAAGCCAGCTTGCTGCAGCTTGAAGATCTACACCCTTCGGGACAGGATGCTGGTATGGTTTGCGACCTGTTTTCTTATGCCGGTGAAAGTGCATTTGGATAGAAAGAGCTTTAATCATTTCTTCGGGGCTATTAAAAATTGGGAATTCCACGCTGCGTTTACTTTGCTGAATAACCCGTGCCGGACCAAAGAGACAAACCCCCAGGGGTTTGGCGGCAGAAAGAATTGATCCCCAGGCTTCCTTGGACAGGTCGCTTAAAAACATTCTTTGAAAAATATTATCACCCTGGGGCATCTGGGGTCGCTGGCTGATGTAAATAGCCCCGTCAACCCGGTCCGAGTGCATTACCGAGTAAATGACATGGGCTGTTAGCTGCGGATCATAGATGTCTCCCATATCCAGGGGATTGGAAAACTTGATCACCCCGGCGCTGCTAAACTGTTGCAAACTTTCGTAGAAATCTGTTCCCATATCAGCAAATTCAAAACCGGCTTTAGAGCAGAGATCGGCTCCGATTACAGAAAAACCGCCGGCCGGGCTCATGATCATGATCCGCCGTCCCCGCATGGGGGGTAGTTGAAAAGCCTTGGTTACTGACATAAAATCGAGGAAATTATCTATACGGATTATTCCGGCTTCTTCAAAAGCAGAATTAAGAATGCTCTCGTCACTGCTGATAGCAGCAGTATGGCTCATGGCGGCTTTACTGCCTCTTTCGGTAATGCCGGCCTTGTAAACGATAACCGGCTTGTCGATCCTGGCTGCGGTTTCAATAAACTCCCGGCCCCGGTTCAGGCTTTCCAGGTAAACGCAAATGATTTCAGTTTGGGGGTCCTGCCCGAGATAGTCCAGGAAGTCAACTTCGTCCAGGTCTAACTTGTTGCCAATGCTGGCAAACTTGGCCAGGCCGATTTTTTCATCATGGAGGTAATTGAGCATGGTTAAAGCCAAACCGCCGCTCTGGGAGATAATCGACATGTTACCTTTCGGGGCCTTATGAAGAGCAACGAAGGGCAGGCAGAGCCCGTTGTCGGTGTTAGCTACGGTAACGCTGTTAGGGCCGACAAATCGAATGCTGTGCCTGGCTGCCACTCTTTTTAACTGATCTGAAAGGGCTTTACCTTCGTCGCTGTATTCAGAAAAACCACCTGATGGGATGGCCATACGCTTAATGCCAAACTGCCCGCAGCGTTCCATCAGGCCGGGGATAAGCTTTGCCGGGGTCATGCAGAAAGCCAGGTCCGGAATTTCGGGCAGGTCTTCGATATGCTTATAAATCCTGATCCCGTCTACATGTATATCTTCGCTTCTTTCGTTAACCCCGAAAATTCTACCCCGGTATCCCCAGCGCAGGATATTTTCCAGGGTTAGCCTGGGAATATTGCTTGCTTTTGAAGATAAGCCGATAATCACTATTGATTCAGGATAAAAAATCTTGTGCATGCCTGTCTCCTCACCTCGCAGCAAAATTCTACCAACCATTTACTTCTGATTTTATCACAACTTCTGATTCCGGGCATGGTTATTTAAGCCTTTAATTCATAAGTTTGGTGCAACTCTGGCGAGATTCTTTGATAAGCATTTGACCGGCAGGCCCTATAAATGAGGGCAAAAGAAGAAAGAAGCTGTTATTAGCTGTTGTTAATCCGGTATGTTATAATCCATACTGTAAAGCGACATTGTAAGGAGCTTTAAATATTATACCTTAGACCCTTAATTCTTAAATCCTGCGCAACTTTGGCAGAAATATATTATTAGATCGTTTAAATACTTACTTGCACAGGGTTTATAAGGGTTCTTTTTGAAATCCGATTTTTATGGCACCGGTTCGTCCGGGTTTAGGACGATCTGAAAATCGGCCTGAAGGTCTTTTAATTGTATCAATGGAGTTTTCAGGTAAACTGCCATTAGCGGCCAGCCAGGTTCTGAAATATGGGCCGCCTGACAGTCAAAACTCAAAGGAGCTGGTGGTTGTGAAAAAACAGTTATGGGGTTTAATCTTTGTCGTCCTGGGAGTTTTAATTCTTTTACA
This sequence comes from Syntrophomonadaceae bacterium, assembly GCA_003558195.1. Taxonomy (GTDB): domain Bacteria; phylum Bacillota; class Dethiobacteria; order DTU022; family DTU022; genus B1SED10-74M. The sequence goes on along the minus strand of PWMM01000094.1, from coordinate 1,459 downwards.
GGTCTTGGAAATATTTAATTTTGGTCTAACTTTCTGGCCTACAGTACTTTTGCTGCTCGCCATTCTTATTATCTCGGAAAGCATAAGTCATGGCATCATATCCTGGCTTACCTTTGGTGTCGGGCTTTGGATTGGCGGAATTGGCCTCTTTAATATCCTTTCCAATATTGGATGGATTACAGTATCGGGAAGTGAGGTTGCCCGTTTTGGCTGGCCCTTAATCCTGGTGGCGATTGGTTTATCGATATTGCTTGGAGACAGGAATTATTTCCCCAGGGGAATGTTTTCAAAGGATACAGGCTCCGAAGATTTTAAAAAAAGTGGTAAAAGGGTTCATCATTTAGGCGATTTATACCATGGTCGTGCGCCCTGGGTTTTAGATCAAGACCTGCAGTTTTTCCACGGTATCGGCGATGTTGTTATTGATTTTACCACGGCTGAAGTTAAGCCTGGCAATCACCGGGTATTTGTAAAAGCAGGCATAGGTGATGTAACGATCAAAGTTCCCGGTGGCGTCAATATCGATATCGATGCTTTTGTCGGCCTGGGCGAACTCGATGTTTTTGGGGAGCAAAGATCGGGAATCGGTGGACTGTCTTTACAGCGCAGTATTAAAGCAGAAGATAGTGCAGCCACTATCCTGGTTGAGGCGAAAATGGGACTGGGAGATATGAAAGTTCTTTACAGCCCAGCGGTACCGGGGGCTTAACTGGAAAAATGAGCGAACAATAGCTTTGCAAACTGGATTTACCGGCAGGTTTTTTGAGATGCTTTACATTTATGACCATAAAAAGCCCTGCAGTTATAAAGAAGTTAAAAATAAAAGTATTAAAAGTGCCTGCTAATCCCGGGCACCCCGGAGATAAATTATTCCTGACAAAATAAATGCTAAAATGCTATAATCGATGTGATTTAAAACAGACAGATGAGAGGTTATTTAATAGATGAACAACAATGAAAACCCTACTCTCCGCGAACCGGTTGCCCTGGTATGGATCAAGCAGATCTTATTAATAGTGGTGCTTACTTTCTTGATCAGCACTTTAATGATCCAGACTTATGATGTTAATGATGTTTCCATGCAGCCCACTTTTGATGAACAGGGCAACAGGGTCCTGGTGTTTTTAACTCCCTATCTTTTTAATACAGCGCCTGAGCACGGTGATATTGTAATAGTTGATAGCAGGGTCGAGAGGCAAAGAACTGTCTGGGACAGGATTACCGAAAATCCTATTATAGCTATCGTTACCGGGCAGTATAATAAGCATCTCTGGATTAAACGGGTTATAGGCCTGCCCGGCGATACGCTGGAATACAGAGGCGGTTATGTCTATAGAAACGGGGACCGGTTGGAAGAAGACTACACTGCCGGGCCCATGGTTGCCGGTTTTGAGCCGGTGCAAGTGCCTGAAAAACATATCTTCGTTATGGGTGATAATCGAAACAGGAGCAGTGATAG
>PWMM01000302.1 GCA_003558195.1 Syntrophomonadaceae bacterium | reverse complement strand
TATATCTTGCTCAAGATCATCTCTGGTTAAATCAACTGCTGCCATCTGTTCTTGAAGCTGTTCTTCTCCACCAAACTGGGCTACATAATCTTGATAACGATCTTCGATTTCATCTTCATCTACAGTTATACCTGCGGCTTTAGCTTTGTTTTCCAATAGAATTGGAATAACAAAATAATTGTTAAGAACCTGGTTTTCCAATTCACTTAACATCTCTGACATTTCATCACTATCCAAATCAATACCTTGCATTTGATATTGCATTTTTTCTTGTTCTAAAGCTTGTTCAAACTCAACCCTCGAAATGGTTTCACCATCAACTGTTGCGACTATCTCCGTGTTGCCAGGTGTTTCTGCTGGATCTGATATGCCTTCAAAAGCTCCCAATGCAAAAGCCAGACCTACTGCGGCTAAAATAGTTACTGTTGCTGCTATGTATAGGGTTTTGCGTGAAACGCCATTTTTTTTCTCATTTTCCCTGCTTTCATTGTTTTCGTTTATCATAATAACCTCCCTAACTAAAACAATTTGAATTATAGATGATTTTTAATCACTGTTCTCAATAATATCAAATAGATTTAACCTTAACAAGGGGTATAATTAAACACAAGTCTTCCCAGGTGGTTCATTGTTTTCATTTCACCAGGTTTTTGTTTAATAAAATATTGCTTGCCCGGTTACTTATGAGGCTAGGTACTATAAACATATTGCAAACAATGTAAACGTTGTGCAAATTATTCCATTAATAGCAGGATAGTTAATATATGTCGAGAAGTAGTCAGCAACCAAGAAACAAGGAGGGTGAAAAATGAAGAAAATCTTTGCTTACTTTGTTGTATTGTTGCTGATGCTTGGGTCCTTTACCCTGGTAGGTTGTGAAGAGCCAATCGAAGAAGGACCAATCGAAGAAGAGCCAATTGAAGAAGAACTTTAGCGAAGTAAAAATCTGATCATAACCTTAATATCAAGTATTATTGGCTAATACTAAAAAGCAGGTTAATGGTACCGGGTTCGGTTATAAAGCCGTACCCGGTTTTTTTTGAATGCAATGAGTGGATAAATCGTTAGCATAACAAATTGAGGTTTCGGCTTGAACGATCAAAAAAAAACAGTTATTTTAAAACAGTATTTCCTAATAGGTCTGGCTAGGTATTATACGTTACAGGATTTAGCAAAGTATGAGAGAACTAATACAAGGGGAGGGATGTAAATGAGTGACCGAATAATCGTTATAGATGATGATGAGCATGTCTGCGAATTGGTCCGTATTGCTCTTGAAGCCGAAGGGTTTTTAGTAGATGAGGCCTTCGATGGTGAAGATGGCATGAATAAAATCAGGGATAATGATTACTGCATTGTGCTTTTAGATATAATGTTGCCAGAAAAAGATGGTTGGGAAATATGCCGTGAAATAAGGAATAGTAATTCTAAAAATGTCCCAATTATTATGCTGACTGCCAGGGGTGAGGAAGTCGACCGGGTTTTGGGCCTGGAACTGGGTGCTGATGATTATATTACCAAGCCTTTTAGCCCCAGGGAGATGGTGGCAAGGATAAAAGCGCTGCTCCGTCGTACTCTTGAATATAACAGGGAAGAGGATGTAATCGAATGTGGAAACTTAACGATAGATTCTTGCAAGTACAAAGTTAAAGTGCACAATCATGAACTGGATTTCACACCCAAAGAACTTGACCTATTGATTCTTCTGGCAAAAAATGTCGGCAAGCCTTTAACCAGGGAGGAACTTTTAAAACGTGTATGGGGATTTGATGATCCTGCTGGCAGCACCCGCACCATCGATGAGCATATCAAACGGATCAGGAGCAAGATCCAGCAATATGAATATGAACATACTTATATTCATACAGTATGGGGAATAGGTTACAAGTTTGAGGTGAAATGAAATGATTATAAAGCTCCGCAAACCGCGCACCCTGTTTGGAAAATTAATGCTTTCTCATTTGGTAATCGTAGCAGTGAGCTTGATTATTATCGGGTTTTTCTTGACCTATTTAATTGAGGATTATTTTTTTAGTGCCCGGGAATGGGAACTTGCCGGTCAGGCCCAGGATGCTGCTTACCTGGTTGGAGAAGATTTAATTGAAAATGATTTAGCAGGGGTAATAAAAACCGCCGAAACCCTTGCTTATTCGATGAATGCAAAAATCAGGGTGCTTGATCACAATCGCTCTCCTCTTTATACCTTTGATCCTGACTTGAATGAAAGTGACGATGAGCGAGGGGAGGGGGAAGGAGTAGGATTGGAAGAAAGAGAAATTGAACATATTTTTAAAGGCAATATGCTATCAAAAAAAGTTTACGGCCCTGTTTTGCAAAGATTGCTGGTTGCTGCTCCAGTTATTTATAAAGAAGAGCACCTTGAAGAGGATCTGGGTGTTGGAAATGATAACTATAACCAGAAAGAACCGGAGGTAATTGGAGCGGTAACATTAAGTGTTCCTCTCCGGGGAGTTGAAGAGACCATAGCTCATATCAGCCGGCTGGTATTATATTCGGGTGTTGTTGGAGTGGCAGTAGCGGCTCTGTTTTCTTTTTCCCTGTCGAAAACCTTAACCCGACCTATTCAGAAAATTAATCATGCCGCCCTTGATATGGCTGCCGGAAACTTTGAATGTAAGATAGAAGAAAAACGAGATGATGAGATAGGCAGTTTGATCAAAACCTTTAATTATTCGGTAGAACAGGTCCAAAAATATCTTGAAGAACAAAAGCGCCTGGAAATGCTCCGCCGGAACCTGGTGGCTAATGTTTCTCACGAGCTAAAAGCGCCACTTGCTTCTGTTCGTGGTTATTCAGAGTTAATGCTCGATGGCTATATTAATGAAAAAGAAAAGGATAACTATTTAAGAATAATCCTGGATAATTCTGTTCATTTAAGCCGTCTTGTTGATGATTTGCTGACCCTTTCCCACTTGGAAAGTGGCCAGTTATCCCTGGAAAAAAGCTTAGTATCTGTCGAAGCATTGGTTTGCTGGAGTTTTGAAAGCGTTGCTCCGCAAGGAGAAGCGAAGGGTATAGAGTTAAACCTTGAGTTGGAATCTTCTTTACCTGTCTTATATGGTGACAGATATCGCCTGCATGAAGTACTGGTTAATCTTTTAGAAAATGCAATTAAATACACCCCGGATGGTGGATCTGTTACGCTAAGTGTTAAAGCCGGAGATTCAAAACTGATCATGGAAGTAAAAGATACAGGCTATGGTATACCGGAAGAAGAGCTCCAGCACATATTTGAACGCTTTTATAAGGTTGACAAGTCAAGGCGCAGAAGCGAAAAAGGTTCCGGACTGGGTCTGGCTATTGCCAGGCAGCTAATTGAACTGCATGGGGGACAGATAGAGGTGGCAAGCGAAATAGGTAAAGGGAGTATATTCCGGGTTTACTTGCCGCTTAAAGATGAAAAATCGCTATAACAAATAACTTTCCGGCCCTAATTGAAGATACTTAAACAACGGAAAATAGCCTTAAGAAACTGCATGGTAAAATATAATCACAATAATAAATTTTTTCGAGCAAGAAGGATTTTTTTAAGAAATGTAGAAATATAAATCGATAAAGGAAAATTGAATAGAGTACGGATGAACCCTGTGGGAGAGTTCTGCTTAACAGACGCCGAAGGTGCAACTCTCTGCCCGGCAGGCGGAGGGGAAACTCTCAGGCTACAGTACCATCGGGGGACGTACCTCTGGAGAGTTCCTGCCAAGGGCAGGACACCGAAGGGGAAAGCCCTTTAATCTAGTAAAGGTAGCAATCTCTCAGGTTATTAGGACAGAGGAAAAGCCGCTGGGCTTCCTCTGTCCTTTAGTTTTGTACGGCCCTGTATTTAAAATAATAAAAAAAGGAGGTTTGAATACTGATGGATGAGGCAAAGAAAACCCCGTTTTATGAGAGACATGTAGATTATAACGGAAAAGTAGTTGATTACAGTGGTTGGCTTCTCCCGGTCCAGTTTCCGCAGGGACTGGTAGAGGAGGTTCATGATACCCGCAATCGAGCCACTATATTTGATGTTTCTCATATGGGTGAAGTATCGGTGAAAGGAAAAGATGCGGAAGTTTACCTGCAAAAAATTCTAACTAATGATGTTTCCAAACTAAAAGACAATGCGATTATCTACAGCCCCGTTTGTTATCCTAATGGCGGGGTAGTCGATGATATTCTGGTTTACAGGATCAACAGTGAAAATTTTTTCCTGGTAGTTAATGCAGCCAATACGGATAAAGATTACAAATGGTTCCAGGAGAATTGTTCCGGGGATGTTAAGTTGCAGAATTTATCTGCAGAATATGCCCAGATTGCCTTGCAGGGTCCGAATAGTGAAAGCATTTTGCAGGAACTTACTGATATTAGCCTGGGTGATATGAAGTTTTACCACTTCCAGGCTGATGTGTCGGTGGCGGGAGTGAACTCGATTGTCTCTAGAACAGGTTATACCGGTGAGGATGGTTTTGAGGTTTACTGTAAAAATGATGGTGCTTTATCATTATGGGATGCAGTTTGGGAAGCCGGCCAGAAGCAAGAGTTGCGACCCGCCGGACTTGGCGCGCGAGATGTCCTGCGGCTTGAAGCATCCCTTCCCCTTTACGGCCATGAGTTAAGCAAGGACATCACTCCCCTGCAGGCTGGCTTGAACCGTTTTGTCGCTGTTAATAAACCAGTGCCCTTCATCGGTCAGGAAGCATTACAAAAGCAGAAAGAGGAAGGTTTTAACAGAAAGCTTTTCGGTCTTGAAATGCTTGAGCGTGGTGTGCCCCGTGAAGGATACCCGGTAATAGCCGGGAGTGAGGAGATTGGTTGGATAAGCAGTGGTTCTTATTCACCCACCCTGGATAAATTTATAGCCATGGCTTTTTTAAATCCGGAGGTGGCAAAACAGGATGAGGAAGTAGATGTGGCGATCCGGAAACGAACATACCGGGCCAAAATTACTGAAATGCCATTTTATAGGAGGGATAAGAAATGAAATACAATGTTATTGACGGTTTAAAGTATACCCAGCAGCATGAATGGGCTCGCCAGGAAGATGGCACTGCTGTGGTGGGGCTATCTGATTATGCCCAGGATAAGCTGGGGGAAATTGTATTTGTAGAACTACCTGATATCGGGGCTGAAGTTGAAGCGGGTAAAAGTGCCGCGGTTATAGAATCAGTTAAAGCAGTTGCCGATCTTTATGCTCCAGTTAGCGGTAAAGTTATTGAGGTCAACGAAACTCTGCTAGATCAACCGGAAGCGATCAACCAGGACCCATACGGTGAAGGCTGGGTTTTTAAGGTGGAAGTTAAAGATGAAAGCCAGTTTGGCAGTCTGATGGATAAACCCACATACACAGACTTTATTATCAAGGCGGAAGAGGAGGAGTAAACAATGGGAGGTAAGCATTACCTGCCTTTAACTAACGAAGACAGGCGTGAAATGTTAAAGCAAATCGGGGTTGGTTCCATTGAAGATCTTTTCAGTGACATTCCTGAAGAAGTACGCTTAAAAAGAGAACTTGATTTACCGCCTGCCATGTCGGAATTGGAAGCAGTAAAGCATATGAATTCACTTGCTGCAAAGAACAAGCATCTGAATAACAGCATTTCTTTCATGGGAGCTGGTGTTTATGATCATTTTATACCTTCCGTTATTAAACATATAACTGGTAGAAGTGAATTTTACACCTCCTATACACCATACCAGCCGGAGATCAGTCAAGGTATACTGCAGGCAATTTTTGAATATCAAACTATGATTTGTCAGTTAACCGGAATGGATGTGGCTAACGCCTCAATGTATGATGGTGGCACTGCAGTTGCTGAAGGGGCGATCATGGGTTGCGGAGCTACCCGTCGTTCGAAGGCTTTA
>PWMM01000010.1 GCA_003558195.1 Syntrophomonadaceae bacterium | reverse complement strand
ATGAATTCTGCTCATGGTCTTGATTGCCGGGTTCCTTTTTTAAAGCCTGCCCTGCTTGAACTGGTCCAGCAGTTTCCACTTGACTGGAAGCTTCACGATTTTGATTCTGATAAAGATGAGCCGGTAGATAAATGGATTTTGAGAAAAGCTTTTGAAAAAGAGCTGGGCTCCAAGGTGGCCTGGCGCGAAAAGCAGCAGTTTGACCAGGGATCAGGCTCATCAGATATGCTTACCGCTGTTGCGGAAGAAGCGATCAGTGATGCAGAATACGAAAAAGAATCAGCTGAAGCACCGGTACCGGTAAGAAATAAAGAAGAACTATATTATTACAGGATTTTCCGCCGAAACTATCCGGAGTCAGTATTGCCCCTGGTAGGGCGTTGGACAAAAACGAGCTAAACCGATGTCGACAGATTAAGAGTAAACTGTGCCTCAAACGCGGCTTGGTTATCACTAAGCATAGCTTAAGGCGAAGGGAACGCGATGTAGGTTATCCCTGGTATAGTCCGCTCTTATCTGCGACCTGAGTTTCTCAATATTATAGTAACAAGATTCATTAAGCAGTGCGTTATTCAACCACTGCCAGGCTGTTTATTTAATTGGTTGCCTTGCTCACCCTTGGTATTGCCTTATTTTATTTTTGTAATATAGGTTTATAATAATTAATAATATGAGCAGCCACAATAAAATTCTATGTTAATGGGGACACCCTCGACACTCCAAAAGATTATGAGTACCGGGAGTGTTCCTTTGTGTTGTTGTTCCAGATTCTAAGTCAGCCTGGCCTGTATTTTGAAAAATATTTAATCATCGATTCTTTTTTAAGGATAAATAGCGCTGAAGTGGAGTTCTAAATCCTTAAATATTTAAACATTAAAGTCAGAGTTTATAAAAAATCAATGCCTGTCTAGTTAAGCCCGGCCGTTTATTATTTTGGCTAACCTATTGGAAAAGGAGATAATTATGATATACAGGGCGATTATTTTTGATCTTGACGGGACCCTGCTTGATACTTTAAAGGACCTTGCTTTTTCAGTCAATGCTGTCTTGCAGGAAAAAGGCTACAATGAGCATCCTGTAGATGCTTATCGCTTTTTTGTCGGAGATGGGATTGAAACATTAGTGCGCAGGGCATTCCCGGATGATAAAGCTGATGATCTAGATTTTCCGGAATTGGTTAAGGCAGTCAAAGAGGAATACCGGAAAAGATGGGCGGATCACACCCTTACTTACCCGGGAATTAAAGAAATGCTTGATTATTTTGAAGGTAGCGGTATCCCGAAAGCGATTTTTTCTAACAAGCCTCATGAATTTACAACATTGACCGTTGATAAACTCTTGTCGAGATGGCATTTTGCTGTTGTGCAAGGGATAGAAGATGGTGTGCCCAAAAAGCCTGATCCTACCGGAGCCTTGAAAGTGGCTTCTATTATGGGAGTTAAACCAGAAGAGATTGTTTACCTGGGAGATACCGCAACTGACATGAAAACTGCAGTAACCGGCAAATTTTTTCCAGTAGGCGCCTTATGGGGATTTCGCCCCGCAGATGAGCTGCTGGAAGCAGGTGCAAGCATGCTGGCAGAAAAACCGCAGGATTTAATGACCCTATTTGATAAAACTGAACATGTAAACAATAATTAGCAATATGGTGGATTAAGATGACTATTAAAGATTATTAATTTAACTAAGCCTGGTGGAGGTCGCTATGATTGCAGACACTGACTTTACTTATGTAATAGATTTTGATGGAACTGTAACTACGAATGACATCTCTTCAGAACTGGCTGCTTATTATGGTGGGACAACCTATAATGAGATTGAGGAAAAATACAGGCGCCGAGAGATACCGATTAAAGAGTGGCTAAGGCAAATTGTAAAAGTTCTGCCACCTGACTTGAAATCATTACTAAGCAAATCATTATTATGGGCTGAAATCCGGCCCGGTTTTAATGACTTTTTAGATCATGCCAGGGAAATGAAGAGCACTATTGTGATTGCCAGTGATGGATTTGGTTTTTACATTGAACCTATTTTGGATCAGTTTAATTTGTTAGAAAAGATTGATTTTGTATATCGCAATGATACGATTATAAGTGAAGAGGGGACCCTTAAGATTATTAATCCCCATGCTCATACAATATGTCCGGTCTGTGGTAACTGTAAAGCCAGCCACGTTTTAAAAAGCAAAAAAGCTGGTAAACCGGTTATCTATGTTGGTGATGGCAGTAATGACCGGTTTGGGGCTTTTTGGAGTGACCTTATATGGGCTAGAGACAGGCTGGCAGAAGCCTGTAAAAAACATCATATTTATTATTCGCCGTGGAATGATTTTTACGATATTATTAAACTTGAAAAACCGGTTTTAAAAGATTGCTCCGATCATTCACTTTGTCTTCCGGATGGCCGGGGGATAAAAGAAAAATATGCTATGGAGTGAAAGGAGGCGTCTACATGGAGTATGCAGAAAAAATTGAAAAGCTGGCTGGTTTAATTAAGAACAATGCAGGTTTTTATGTTTTAACTGGTGCCGGGATCAGCACTGCCAGCGGAGTTCCTGATTTTCGTTCTCCAGGCACAGGCTTATGGGAAAAAATTGATCCAATTGCGACTTCATCTGTTGAAGTATTATATAGTAACCCTCGTTTATTTTATGAAAATGCATTTAGTCGCTTTGCAAAAATTTCATCTGCTGAACCCAATTCAGGTCATTATACATTAAGCCGCCTGGAAAAAATGGGTTACCTGAAAGGTTTGATTACCCAAAACATCGATGGTTTGCATATCAGGGCAGGTTCAAAAAATGTTTGGGAAGTACATGGTCATTTAAGATCAGGTTACTGCCTTGGTTGCAAAATGAAATATCCCTTTGAGGAGCTGGTACACCAGGTAGAACTTAAAAGGATCCCTCCGGTTTGCCATAACTGCCATAGCATGCTCAGGCCTGAAGTGGTGCTTTTCGGAGATCCAATGCCGAGTGTTTTCTTTGAGCTTAATCGAAAAATCCAGTCTGACTGTGATTTTATGCTTGTGGTTGGTAGTAGTCTTGTAGTATATCCGGTTGCTGATTTGCCCCGTTTGTCCGGCAAAATGGCAATTATTAATAACCAACCCACTGATTACGATCAAAGATCTGAAGTAGTAATCAGGGAAGACATTAGTCAAACTCTGAGTGACCTGTTAGCTTTTCTCAGTAATTAATACAATAGTAATAAGTGATAAGGGAGGTTAATGATTATGAAATTATCAAAGCCCCAAGATGTTTTGTTGCTGGGTCCAGGTCCCAGCCCGGTTCATCCCCGGATTCTGGAAGCGATGAGCCAACATACCCTGGGACATCTAGATCCTGATTTTCTTAGCATTGCTGATCAAACCAATACCCTTTTACGCCAGGTATTTGAAACAAAGAACCAGATTACCTTCCCGGTTTCAGGCACAGGTAGTGCTGGAATGGAAGCTGCTCTTGTGAATATTGTTGAACCTGGTGATAAAATAGTAATCGGCATAAATGGTGTTTTCGGGCAGCGCATGTCAGACGTGGCCAGCCGTTGTGGTGCCGAGGTTGTTGAAGTTAATTCGGAATGGGGCAAGCCTATAGAAACAGAAGAATTTGAAAAAGTTATGGTTAACCACAATCATGTTTCATTAATAGGAGTTGTTCATGCTGAAACATCGACCGGGGTCAGGCAGCCACTGGAACCACTGGTGGAGTTAGCAAGAAAATATAACGCTTTGTTGTTGGTTGACACGGTTACATCACTCGGTGGCCTTCCGGTTTCTGTAGACGATCGCGATCTGGATCTGGTATACAGTGGTAATCAGAAATGTTTGGGAGCACCTCCTGGATTAGCTCCAATTACTTTTGGAGAAAGAGCTATGCAAAAATTCATGAACAGAAAAACCAAAGTCCAAAGCTGGTATCTTGATTTATCATTTTTAACCCGTTATTGGGGGCAAGAGAGGTTATATCACCATACTGCACCGATAAATATGATCTATGCTTTATTTGAGGCTCTTTCAATCATTAACGAAGAAGGTTTGTCCAATCGTTTTGCCCGCCATGATCAGAACAGTAAAGCTTTGATAGCAGGCTTGCAAGCTCTTGGAATTAAAACGGTTGTTGCGGAGAATTACCGCTTGCCTAGCTTAAATGCGGTTTGGATTCCTGAAGGTATAGATGACCAGGAAGTTCGCACCCGTCTTAGGCAGAATCACATGATTGAAATTGGTGGAGGACTTGGTCCTTTTAATGGAAAGGTTTGGCGAATAGGGTTAATGGGTCATGGTTCAAAACGGGAAAACGTAGAAAAGTTGATTAAGGCCCTTGGTGAAGAATTAAATACTCTTGGCCATCATTGTTCAGCAGAGGAAGCATTGTTAGAATCTGGAAAGATATACCTGGACTGAAAATATAAAAAAAGTTTGTTGGACTCAACCTGGTATACTTGCTGTTTCTGAAGGCTACTTGAAATCTAACTAATTAGTAATAAAGTACTCTATAGTAGCTATGGAGATATTAACCGTTTTCAGCAGGAAAGGGCTCCATATAAAATGTACTCCGGTAGTACCTGCAGTCAGGTTTAATTATAACACTTTGGCTGAAAGGGTAGCCGGCAGGGGTGATTTTATGAATGAACTAGCTTTAATTCACAAGCAGGCTAAAGAGCGCTTAAAAGGAATTTGCAGGGTATGCCCTGTTTGTAATGGCCTGTCATGTGTCAGCGGAGTTCCTGGAATGGGAGGAAAGACCCATGACAGGCAGGGCATGAAAAGAAACCGGGCTGCTTTAGAACAGTATTTATTGAACCTTCGAACCATCCATGAAGTTAATTTTGCTGATACAAGTTATGAGTTGTTTGGAGTTCAACTAAGATCACCGATCATGGTTGCACCCATGTGTGAAACCACCTACAATTTTTTAAACCGGGTTGATGATTATGATTTTATTGTTTCTCAGGTGGAAGGAGCTGAAAAAGCAGGTACGCTCGCTTTTACCGGAGATTCACCTGAGCCACTTCTTTATGAGATGAGCCTAAAAGCTTCCCTGGATAAAGCAACCGGCAAAGGCATTCCAATAATTAAACCTCGCAAAAAAAATGACATTATTGAGCGGGTCAGGCTAGCTGAAAAATATGGTTCCCTGGCAGTAGGAGTTGATATAGATGCCGCAGGGTTTGATAGTTTTGCTAAAGCAGGTCAGCCTGTCGGCCCCTTATCATTTTCATCTTTAAGGGATATTATTAATGATACCCACCTGCCCTTTATACTTAAAGGAATTATGACTGTTGAAGAAGCTGTTGAAGCTGTTAATTGTGGTGCTGCCGGCCTGGTGGTTTCTAACCATGGAGGGCGAGTTCTGGATTCCACTCCGGGAACTTCAGAGGTCTTACCGGAGATTGTTTCAGCAGTTAAGGGCGCAATAAAGATTTTTGTTGATGGTGGGATACGGACTGGTGAAGATGTTCTTAAAATGCTTGCTCTCGGAGCTGAAGCTGTGCTAATAGGTAGGCCGGTCGCGATTGCCGCTATTGGTGGGGGAGCAGATGGTGTAAGTTTGCAATTGAGTACTTTAGAGAGTGATTTACGCAGGGCAATGCTTTTAACTGGCTGTAAAAGCCTTGAGACGGTTGGCCCTTTTGTGATTAGAGAAGCTCTGTTTTGACAGATAGACTAAGCTCTCATGATATGAACTTGGATTGCTGCTATAATAATTAAAGAATTTCTGTTTTGAGGTGAATACTTGCAGTTATCTTATTGTTTAAATCCTACGCTCCAGGTAGAAGAATTAGCCCGTTTGAGGATTGCAGTGGGTTGGGATGCCAGGAGAAATAGAATAGGTAAAGTTATTGGAAAAACTTATTTATCAGTCGCCTGTTTTGATGCTAAAAAATTGGTTGGCTTTGTTGATGTAATCAGTGACGGGGTGGATGATGCCCTGGTCCGCAATTTACTGGT
>PWMM01000106.1 GCA_003558195.1 Syntrophomonadaceae bacterium | reverse complement strand
GAACTTTCCCTTCGTTGGCCAGATGACGAAAGCAAAGGCGGCACAGGCCGAATTTCCTCAGGTAAGCCCTTGAACGGCCGCAAATATAGCAACGATTGTAAGCACGGACCGGAAATTTAGGCTTTCTCTTGGCCTTGGCAATTAAAGATTTCTTGGCCATCCTTTCCCTCCTTAAAATAACGCAACAGCTTTAACTAGGCAGCCCGGAAAGGCATACCCATTAATGTTAAGAGCTCGCGTGCTTCTTCATCAGTCTCGGCGGTAGTTACAATTGTAATATCCATGCCGAGCACTCTTTCTACTTGACTGTACTCAATCTCTGGGAAAATCAACTGTTCCTTAACACCAATAGTAAAATTACCCCGTCCATCAAATGAATGCGGGGATATACCCCTAAAGTCCCTGACTCTTGGTAAGGCAATGCTAAAAAGTTTATCTAAAAAATCATACATTCTAATTCCGCGCAAGGTCAGTTTACAGCCAATTGGGTTGCCTTCGCGAACTTTAAAGCTTGCAACTGAGCGGCGCGCCCTGGTTATAATCGCCTTTTGACCGGTTATAATCGCCAGATCATTAACCGCTGCATCAAGGATTTTCGGGTTTTCTTTTCCTTCACCCAGGCCCATGTTAATTACAATTTTTTCAATTCGTGGCGCCTGTAACACGTTTCCATATTCAAAGCGCTTTACAAGCGCAGGCCTTACTTCTTCAAGGTACTTCTGCTTTATCCGTGACATATGCTTAGCTTTAACCCTCCTTACTTATCCAGCGATTCGCCGCATTTCCGACAAGCCCGAATCCGGCTGTTATCGGGAAGAATTTTCTTGGCCACCCGGGTCGCCTTGTTACAGGAAGGGCAGAGAGGCAATACCCTGGAAGCTGGAAACTCGGCTTCCATCTCCCTGATTCCGCCCTGGGGAACCCTGCGGGTTGGCTTGGCATGTTTCTTGATAATATTTACTCCTTCCACTTTAACCCGGCCCAAACGGGGGGAAGTGGCAATTACTTTGCCTTTTTTACCTTTATCCTTACCGGAAAGAACCACTACCCGGTCTCCCCGGCGCACATTCATTTTTTTAATATCCACTACTTATTCGCCACCTCCGTAATGAACTACTAAATAACCTCCGGAGCAAGGGAAACGATCTTCATAAAATCTTTTTCCCTCAATTCACGGGCGACAGGCCCAAATATCCGGGTCCCACGCGGATTATTCAGTTCATTGATTATTACAGCTGCATTCTCATCGAAGTTTATATGGGACCCGTCTCTGCGGTTTAACCGGCTTTTGGTGCGGACAATAACTGCCCTGACAACCTCGCCTTTTTTTACCACTCCACCGGGAGTAGCTTCTTTTACCGAACCGATAATGATATCACCGATCCGCCCCGCTTTGCGTTTTGATCCACCAAGAACCCTGATACAAAGGATCTTTTTAGCTCCCGAGTTGTCAGCTATCTTTAAAATACTCTCAGATTGAATCATTATTGCCTCTCCTTTCATCCCCTTTCCGGCAGGCTATCCGGAAAGAGAATCCTACAGCTTCGATTTGCGCATGATCTCCACCAGACGCCATCTCTTATCCTTGCTGATAGGCCTGGTTTCCATCATTTTTACTATGTCGCCTACTCGGGACTCATTAGTCTCGTCATGCATTTTATGTTTTTTAGTCCGTCGAATAATCTTCCCATATAACGGATGGCGGGTTAATCTTTCCACTGCTACAACCCTGGTTTTATCCATCTTATCGCTAATTACCCGACCGCTCCGTACTTTACCTTTGATTGTCAAACCAGTGGGCCTCCCTTCTTATTAAACCTTAGCTAAGGGCCCGTTCCCGGAGCACGGTTTTAACCCGGGCAATATCACGGCGGACCTCTTTAATGCGCATAACATTATCCAGCTGACCGGTGGCTTGCTGGAAGCGCAGGTTAAAAAGCTCTTCTTTTAACTCTTTTACTTTATCCTCCAGCTCTTGCTCATTAAGCTCATGAACTTCTTTTATTTTCATTCAGATCCACCACCCGATTCAGCTCTTTTAACAAATTTAGTTTTAATCGGCAATTTATTTGCCGCCAGGCGCAGTGCTTCCTTGGCTACATCTTCATCTACACCGGCCAGTTCAAACATAATCCGGCCCGGCTTGACTACTGCCACCCAGTACTCGGGGGAGCCTTTACCTTTACCCATCCGGGTCTCTGCCGGTTTTTCGGTTACCGGTTTATCAGGAAAGATATTAATCCAAACCTTCCCGCCCCTTTTAATCGATCTTGTCATAGCAATTCGGGCTGCCTCAATCTGCTGGCTGGTAATCCAGGAAGGTTCTAAAGCCTGCAAGCCATATTCACCAAATTGGACCACTGTGCCACCTTTAGCCCGACCTTTCATGCGGCCGCGGTGCTGGCGGCGGAATTTTACCCGCTTAGGCATTAGCATTGGCGTCTACCCCCTCTGCAGGTTTTTCTTCACCGGGTTTTTTTGGCAATATTTCACCCTTGTAAATCCATACTTTAACCCCGATGCGTCCATAAGTTGTCTTGGCTTCTACAAATCCATAATCTATATCTGCACGCAGCGTCTGCAGAGGAACGGTTCCTTCATGGTAAGTTTCATTGCGGGCCATTTCGGAACCGCCAAGCCTACCACTGCAGGATATTCTTATTCCTTTGGCTCCATTACGCATAGTTCGGAATATAGCCTGCTTCATGGCTCTTCTAAAGGCAATTCGTCTTTCAAGCTGTGAAGCAATGCTCTCTGCTACAAGAGTAGCGTCCATTTCCGGTTTTTTTATTTCAATGATATTCAAATGCACTTTCTTATCTGTTAATTTTTCCAGTTCCTTGCGCAATCCTTCAACACCGGCTCCTCCCCGGCCAATGACCATCCCCGGTTTTGCGGTGTGAATACTAATCCGGACATTATTGGCCGCTCTTTCGATCTCAATCCTCGATATGGAAGAACCTTCCAGCTTGGTTTGAATATAATTCCTGATCTGCATATCTTCATGCAGCTGGTTCTTATAATTCTTGCTGGAAAACCACCTTGCGTCCCAGTCACGGATAACTCCAATCCGGAAACCGATGGGGTTAACTTTTTGTCCCATTTTTAAACCCCCTTTCTTTCTTTTACTATAACCGTAATATGGCTGGTTCTTTTAAAAATCAGGTTTCGCCTTCCCCTGGCCCGGGGTCGAATCCTCTTCATGGTAGGCCCTTCATCAACATAAGCCTGATCAATGTACAGTGAGCCCCGTTTCATTTCATGATTAAACTCAGCATTGGCTGCTGCTGATTTAACTACCTTGGTCACGGGCTCTGCTGCACCCCGAGGGGTATAACGCAATATGCTTAAGGCTTCGTCAAGATCCTTATTCCTGATCATGTCAATAACAGCCCTGGCTTTGCGCGGCGCAACGCGTACATGTCGAGCTTTCGCTTTAGCTTCCATAAATCATTTTTCCTCCTCTGCCCTACTTAATAGTGGTAGAGCGTTCGGTATGATGCCCGTGCCCCCGGAAGGTGCGGGTCGGGGCAAATTCACCCAACTTATGTCCGACCATATCTTCACTGATAAAAATCGGAACATGCCTTCTGCCATCATGGACTGCAATGGTATGTCCAACCATTTCAGGGAATATAGTGGAACGGCGGGACCAGGTTTTAATAACCTTTTTTTCTCCCTTTTCGCTCATCTGTGTAATTTTTTTCATCAAACTGGCCTCTACATAGGGGCCTTTTTTCAGTGAACGCGACAATCTAACTTACCTCCCTTTAAGCCGATTAATAAAGGATTTCCAATTGAATCAGGCAACCCTCTTTCTAAACAGCTACTTCTTACGGCGGCGGATAATATACTTATCTGATTCCTTACTCTTCCGCCTGGTTTTATAACCCAGGGTCGGCTTACCCCAGGGTGTAACCGGGCCTGGCAACCCAATGGGGGCCCTGCCCTCTCCACCCCCGTGAGGGTGATCACAGGGATTCATAACCGAGCCGCGCACAGTTGGCCTTTTTCCCATCCATCTTGCCCGACCGGCTTTTCCTATAGTCAAGTTCTCATGCTCCACGTTACCAATCTGACCCACAGTTGCCCGGCAGTCAAGAGGAACCAGGCGTACTTCACCTGAAGGCAACCTTAAATGGGCCATCTTGCCTTCTTTTGCCGCCAGCTGTGCTGCTGTTCCGGCTGAACGGGCCAGCTGCCCGCCGGCACCCTGTTTCATCTCAATATTATGAACAAAAGTCCCCACCGGAATCGAACGCAATGGCATGGCATTGCCAGGCCTTACTTCAACTTTAATACCGGATTGAACCTTTTGCCCGGTACGCAGGCCCATTGGAGCCAGGATATAACGTTTTTCTCCATCAACATAGTGCAATAAAGCTATGTTCGCCGTCCGGTTTGGATCGTATTCAATCCCGGCAACTTTAGCCGGAACATTGTCTTTATCACGTTTAAAATCGATAACCCGGTAGTTGCGCTTATGGCCTCCTCCCTGGTGACGAACAGTCATCCTGCCGTAAGAATTCCGGCCGGCTTTTTTACTTAAAGGGGCCAGCAGAGATTTTTCAGGCTTTATTTTGGTTATTTCCTCAAAAGTCGATACAGTTGCAAAACGCCGCCCGGGCGAAGTGGGTTTAAATCTTTTTACAGCCATTTTATACTCCCTCCTTCTTAGCGGCTTTCAAACAGCTCGATCGGTTTGCTGCCTTCGGCCAGTGTGATAATCGCTTTTTTCCAGGCAGGTTTTTTGCCTGCCGGAAAACGGCCCAAACGCTTCATTTTTCCCTTATAGTTTGCAGTGTTCACTTTTTGAACCTGGACACCAAAAATATCTTCAAGGGCCTGCTTTATTTCTATTTTATTTGCCTTACCTGATACGACAAAAGTATATTTATTGTCTTCCATGAGTTCGGTCGATTTTTCACTAATCATGGGACGGATTATTACATCACGAGGATCTTTCTTCATCCGCCAAACACCTCCTCAACCTGCTCAAGGGCATCCTTGCTCATAACTAAATAATTATAACTGAGGATGTCAAGCACATTCAACTGGCGGGCCAGGATGGTTTTTACCTTTGGCAGGTTACGGGCTGCCATAATTACATTCATATCGGGCTGGGCATTAACCACCAGCGCTCCTCCCTCTACTTTCAGTTGCCCGAGCAGGGCTACCATTTGCTTAGTTTTCGGAGCATCGATAGCAAAATCATCTACGATAACTACCTTGCCTTCTTTATACTTATCGCTAAGAGCAGATTTCAGGGCGACACGCTTCATTTTTTTCGGAACAGATTTGCTATAATCGCGGGGTTTGGGACCAAACGTCACTCCACCCCCGACCCAAATCGGAGAATTAGTGCTACCGTGGCGGGCCCTTCCTGTTCCTTTTTGAGGCCAGGGTTTATCACCGCCGCCTCTTACTTCACTACGGTCCTTACTTGAAGCTGTACCCTGCCGGCGTCTTGCCGTTTGCGAGACAGCCGTCTGATAGAGAGCTCCTTGATTCAACGGCGCTCCAAAAAGGCTGGCCTGGACCTCTATTTCGTCCACCTGCTCGCCGTCTCTATTGTAAAGCGATATTTTAGGCATATTCAGGGCATCTCCTTTCTTTAGGCTATCCGCTTACTTTCTTTTTAATCGCTTCTTTAACTT
Organism: Syntrophomonadaceae bacterium; assembly: GCA_003558195.1. Lineage (GTDB taxonomy): Bacteria > Bacillota > Dethiobacteria > DTU022 > DTU022 > B1SED10-74M. The sequence goes on along the minus strand of PWMM01000106.1, from coordinate 327 downwards.
CTACCAGTCCACCCCTGGGACCGGGTACAGAACCTTTAACCAGTAAAATATTTTTTTCGCCATCTGATTCTACAACACTCAGGTTCTGAACAGTTCTTCGCCAGTTCCCCATCCGCCCGGGAAGTGGCCGGCCTTTAAAAACCCTGGCTGCATCAACAGAACCCAAAGAGCCTGGGCCGCGATAATAGTGAGAGCCATGGGTTTTCGGACCCCTACTGAAACCCATTTTTTTAATTGACCCAGCAAATCCTTTACCCCTGGCAGTAGCACTGACATCGACATAATCTCCGGCGGCAAAGCTATCCGCTTTTAATTCCTGCCCGGCAT
>PWMM01000207.1 GCA_003558195.1 Syntrophomonadaceae bacterium | reverse complement strand
TGGGTTAAAGTCCCACTATACCTCAAACTGGGAGGTGTATATCCGAACCCGGGATTAATCACTCGGGGGCCGGGTTGAATAACCCGGAGGGCAGGGCGCCCTTCGCGAGGTGGGGTCTGAAGGGCTTGAGGAGAAGGATCAGGCCGTAATCGAGCAAATCAGATGAACCGGTCGGCCAAAGGCAAAGGCGGGACAAGGTCGAGCCCGCTTTCAATGACTGCAGTTATGGATACAGACCCGGTCGTTCACCGCATGATGCACTGCGAAAGATATGGAAAGAACTGATGCAGGGATACTGCTGGATTGTGGATGCGGACCTGAGGGATTACTTTGGCAGCGTGCCTCATGAAAAGCTAATTGACTTGGTAGCGGAAAAGGTAAGCGATGGTCGAGTCTTGAAGTTAATCAGGCAGATGCTCAAAGCCGGTTATGTGGAAAGTGGTCAGCAATTGCCTACACCGCAGGGAGCCCCGATCGGGGTGAAGTTATCAGTCTGGTTTTGGCGAATCTCTTTTTAAACTATGCATTTGACGTGTGGATGACAAAAGAGTAACCGGACAAGCCCTTTGCAAGGTACGCTGATTATGAAATAGCCCATTGCAACAGCCTGGAAGATGCTCAGACACTGAAAGATAACCTAAAGATGAGGTTTGCGGAATGCGGATTGGAGCTGCATCCTGAAAAGACCCGTATTATTTATTGTAAGGATGATGACCGAAAAGATGAATATCCGGTAACCAGCTTTGACTTTCTTGGTTATACTTTTAGACCGAGGAAATCTAAGAACTGGAAAGCACTTTAACAACTTCATCCCGGCAGTCAGCAGCAAGGCCAAAAAGGCCATGCGACAGACAATCCGGGGTTGGCGAATGCATCTAAAGCCGGATAAGGAGATAGATGAACTTTCCCGGATGTTTAACCCTGTCATTAGAGGATGGATAAATTATTACGGGCGCTTTTACAAGTCGGAGTTGTACCCGGTACTTAGACACTTGGACAAAGCTCTAACCATATGGGCAAGAAGGAAATACAAAAAGCTGAATAGCCATCACACACGTGCCATATATTGGTTAGGCGGTATTGCCAGAAGATAGCCAAAGCTCTTTGCACACTGGCAAATGAGGATAAGACCTGCCGGCTGGATAATGGGAGCTAAGTGAGCACAGAGGAACGGCTTGCTTGGTGGTGTGGGAGGGTCGGCGGCCTAACGATCGCCCCCTTTCCCGATTAGATTCCGTATAACTCTTCCAAAAAGCGGCCCCAAATTTAAACATATACCATTATACCGAATAAGGGCTATCTTGTTAATAAAGCAATGACATTTTTTGTTTGAAAAATGTCTAAAATCAAGTTAAACTGATATAACATAAGTAAAAAACTATATTTCAATTTTAGAAGGATGCACAGGTTAATACAGGGGTTCCTTATTGTTTTTAGGGGCGATAAATGAATGGTGGTAATTCACAGAATCATAAGTAAAGTTAACTTAAAAGGCGAAAAGGGGTTTTCGTTGGTAGGGTTAATTACAGTTATGGTTATTATCACAATCCTGGTTGCTATCGCAGTAACTATACTTAGCGACGTTTCTGAAAAACCGGCAAATGAGGTCAATTATGCCAATGAACGAAATATTATTAGCACTATGCACATGGCTTTATTTGATCATGGTGCCGAAGCTTTCATTTATGAAATAATAATCCTGTATGGTCTAAAAATAATTCTAACAATTATAATATTCCCTGCTGGTCTGGATAACTTCAGGACTGGCCAACTGTTCCTGAATAGTCAGAATACAGTGGTGATTATGTCTTCTACCTGGATTTTTCTGGCTCACCTGTAAAAGTTGATGTAGTATTAGAGTATTTTAAAAAAGAGTTTTAACAAGGATTAATTCTATTACCAGGAATGGGGTGGGATAGGTGAATCTCGAACATTTTAGCCGGGAGCAGCTTGAAGAACTACTAATTGATTTTGCCAAGCGTTGGTTAGCCCATGACGGGCTGTGGTTTCAACAGGTTGAAAAAAAACACGGTATGGAAGAGGCTATAAAACTTGATACCGGGGCTTGGGAAAAGTTTACCGTTTTAGAAGCCCAGCGGATTATGAAATTTCTCAAGCTAAAACCAGGCGGTGGATTGCCAGCTCTTGAAAAAGCACTGAATCACCGCCTTTATAGTTTCATTAATAAACAGGTTATAGAAAAACCCTCTGAAAATGTCCTTATTTTTAAGATGGTAGATTGCCGGGTCCAGTCAGCCCGGAAAAGAAAAAAATTACCGGAATTCCCCTGTCGCCCGGTTGGTCTGGTTGAATACAGTGGTTTTGCGACTACTATAGACACCAGAATCAAGACTGAATGCTTACACTGCCCCCCTGATGATCACCCTGAAGATAGCTATTGCGCCTGGCAATTTACTATATAGAGTAGTGTTAAACCTGCAGCTATCATTTTAGCCTGGGGCAAGAGCAAATTAGATTCAGTCTCTTATAAAAGATGCAATATGATTGACATTCCGAAATAAGCTTAAAAATCACTTATTTTGGCAGGAGTTTATTTTATTTTTCGAAATAGTCATGAATATTTCAAAGCCACAACTTATATAAGCGAAAGTTTAAGTTTTTCGTACTGCTTCAATCTCTTTGGTTACAGTCGTTAAAAAGGTTACCTTTTTGCTTTTAACTTGTAGTACCCCATTAAGCACATGGGCAGTCTGGGATGCGGTTTTTATTTTTGGAAGTTATTCTATTTCCTTTATTACAGATTGAGTGAGTCTAGTGAGCAATGGTAACAGAGGAGAAGCGAAAGGGTATACCCTGGCTTCCTAATTGAGGTGAGCTTGTGGAAAATGAACCAACTTTACTAGAAACTGGGAAATTTGAACTTTGGCGACGTTTGTTGCTGCTTTTCATGGGGGTAGTTGGACTCTGGCTATATATGTATGCATCACCTGCACCCCTGGTTAGAATTGAAATTGTGGATTTTGAACGGGAACAAGAGCGTGAGATCAGTGGTCCGCATGTAAGTGACAGGCAGGTGCACCTGGCTGCTATGCCACTTCAGGAATATATAGATATCATTACCGAAGCTAACCTGATCGAGCTGGAGGGAGAAAAGTGGGGTAATCTTGTTGATCAGGCTGGAGCGACTGTTGAAGGTCAAATCCCCGGTGAATGGAGAAAACGCATTATTGCAGAACAAATGGAAAGAGGCCTTTCCAGGTATGTTTTTTTCCGGCCTGATGAAGCTCCTGTTTCACTGCTTTTTGAGCAAATTGGCTCCTCGAATTTTCCAATCTATCTAAAAGGTCAAAATAGCGCGGGAGGAGAACCGCTTTACTTTCGCATGAACTTCATTACTATTACCCACGATGATTTTAGTCCCGGTTCCGGATACCGGGGTTTTTACGAACCTCCACCTGCTTTTTTCCGACCTTTGCGAGCTTACAGCTATATTTTTTTCTTAGCAGGCCTGCTCATTTATTTCTTCCTGCCCCGTCCCCGCCGCGGACCCGAGGATATGGCTTATTCTAATAGTTCGGTGATCGGCATGGATCTGGCATCAGTGATCCTGTTTATACCTTTTTTTAGTCTTCCCTTGTTTATTATTGGTGGATCTGTTCAGGCTCTGACTGTATTTTGGCCTGGCACCCTGGCATTTTGGATAATAGCGGTCCTTGCCCTCTGGCTGGTATATATTTCTTCCTGGTATGCCAGCTTTGCTTTAACCGTCGATGAAAATAACCTGGTTTTATCCCACTATGGGGGCGAAAGCCGTATCCCTTGGAATGATATAGAGTATTTCCAGCCGGCTGAAAAAAGAGCTCCGCGCTGGCTAATGATATTGGCACTCCTGGCGATGGTCAGTGCTAGAAGTTCCGCGAGTCAGGCAGGAACAGCATCAAGGGCAACTATGCTTTTTTCTTCGGTTACCTATGGTTACCGGCTCCACCATCGCAATGGTAACTGGATGGATATCTGGCTAACAAATTCCATGGGCGGCCCGGTATTGAACGGTTCAGAGAAGTTGGAAGCTGTCTTGCAACAAGCAAGGATTGATAAAAGCCCGGACGTTGCAATGGATTACACTTTATCATATGCTACCAGAGGCATGGCTGATCGAAAGAAAACTACTTGGCGGACAACAATGTATGTGCTCGGCACTTTTGTGCTAATTGTTTTTGCCAGCTTGCTCCACACTAACCAAAATATGCAAACAGCCTCTGTTTTCCTGGAAGAAGAGCAGTATGAGGAAATACCCGAACCCGAACATCCTGTATTTGACGGTATATCTGCTGTGGAAGCTAATATCTCCTGGATGGAGTTTTTCGGTGGAAAAAACTCGGACTATGGAGTAGCTACGATCATGAATGAAGACGGGGAGTATATAGTTGCGGGGATAACTAAATCATTCGGGTATTTTTCGGATTCATTGTACCTGGTTGCAACAACAACAGATGGTGAACTTCTCTGGGAAATATCCCATGGAACCGCGCGTGGATTCGAAGCAAGTGATATCATCCAGACTGCTGATGGAGGATATGCTCTATCTGCCACAGTGGGAGACTTTTCAAACCGCAATGCTCACCTGAGCAAGGTTGATGCCAGTGGTGAAGTTGAGAGGGGGGAAAATTTTGTCTTTGAAGAAAACAGCCGAGGTAATAGCCTGGTTGCAGGCAGCGAGGATGGCTTTGTTATCGCGGGAAATCAAGGAAGTTATGGTTTCTTGATGAAAACAGACTCGCAAGGTGAGCAACTATGGCTTACAAGTCTTGGTACTAACAGTGATTCAAGTGAAGCTAACCAGGTTCTTTTTCTTACCAACGAAAATTACCTGGTTGTGGGGTCAATTTTCAACGCGGGGACAACTTACTGGGACCTTTACCTGGCTCAGGTTGACCGGGAAGGGAATATCATATGGGAAAGAACTCATGGCGGATACGGTGAAGAGCGGGGACAAGCAGCAATCTTGTCCGATGATGAAGGGGCAATCATAACCGGTTACTTCAAAGATGTTGCCCGTGATTATGAAGAAGTTTACCTGTTGGCGGTAGATGGTAACGGAGAAATGATCTGGGAAAAGACTTATCCTTCTCCAGGCCATAATAGTCAAGGGATTTCTGTACAGCGAGCACCCGGTGAAGGGTATCTTGTTTTAGTGACCTCGTACGAACCCTCACCTTTTGTCAGGGCATCCCTTCTCTTGATCAACCCTGATGGTGAACTTGAAGCAGTCGAAAGTATCTGGGACACAAGCAATATAATTGCTCACTCCATGACACCAGTGGGTGAAGGAGAGTTTATTATCACGGGAATGATCGGCATTTACGATGTCCCTGAACTGGGTAGCATGTGCCTTTACCTGATGAAATATAAAGCAGATGATAGCACGACAGAATAGAAGGGATAATTTCTTAGCAAAAGAAGAAACCTATTTTTAGAGAAAGTATGATTTATCTTGACGTATTTTTAGGTACAAGAGATAACCAGGTGGTTATGCTTTAATTAACTAAAGCAACAGGTATTATTATATATTACTGGCCAGCTTATCACTATAAAGGGGATTTTGGTCATGAAAAGCATTAACCAGAGTTCAATCAACCCTGAATACTTGCGCGATGTTTATGCCAAAGGAAATAGCATTGGGACTGAACTGGGGCAGGCTGGACTTGAGAGCGGGATCAGGCATCGTAATAACCGGGATACCATAAATATATCTGAAGAGGTACGCCGCCTGCAACGCACCAGCCAAGCTTTAAATGCTGATAAAAGTTCTTTTGATCAGCAAAAAGAGATTAACCGACCGGGTCAACAGAAAACTGTGCTGAGAGTTCAGGTTAATTTGGAAAAGCAAAATTTACAATCAAGGCAGGAAGAAAGAACTCAGCTGAATAAAAATGATGAATTCCAGAAGTGGCTGGAAGGAAGTAGGCAGCTACATGAAGATAAAAATGATCCGGACCGGATCGAGATACCCAGGGCCGCTGAACCTAAGAAAACTGCAGAAAACGAGAAGTTAAGTAATAAAGAAGGGGATAAATAGACTTTGCAGGCCAGTTATAACAACTACAGGTATTCTGACCAAATCCAGGCCTACGCCGCCGCAGCAATTTTTACACAGGCCACCTTAACAGTCAACTATAAGCTATAAATGTTACTTTAGAAGGACAAAATATGATAAAAAATATATACCATTTGTCTTTTTAAAAAACCTGCAATATGTTAAATTATGCTGCCGAGAAATTATGAATCGCCATTATTGTTTTAAAACGAATTTTACTGAAAATCCCTCTTAGCGTGGTATTCCTGCAGCGATTTTAATTCTGATTGATGCATGCCGTTTTCAATATATGCTAGAATACCTTTTGCACTTACAAGGGCTGCTGTCATAGTTGTTATGTACGGCAGCTTGTTTTTTATAGCCAATTTGCGAATGTAGGAATCGTCGAATTCACTGAACTTGGTCCGCGGGGTATTAATAATCAGATCAATTTCACCGTTTGAGATGCTATCGGCTATATTGGGCCGTCCTTCGTATATTTTTAAAATTTCTTCGCTACTTATACCATGTTTTTGCAGGTAAGCACAGGTACCGGCGGTCGCTTTGATCTTGAAACCGGCTTTTATAAAAAGTTTTGCTGCTTTGAGGGCTTCTTTTTTGTCATAATCATTAACGCTAATTAAAACAGTTCCTGCTGTGGGCATTAAAACGTTGGTAGATTCCTGCGCCTTGATGTAAGCAAGCTCAAAAGTGCAATCAAGGCCCAGGACTTCGCCGGTTGATTTCATCTCCGGGCCTAAGATCGGGTCTACCTCTGGGAACATGTTAAAAGGTAAAATTGCCTCTTTAACACCAAAATGAGATATAACTTTTTCGGTATGTTTTTCCATGTCGTAATTTTTGCCGTCATTGACCGCCATGATAATTTCGGTAGCGATTTTGGCTATGGGGATATCGCATACTTTTGACACCAGAGGTACAGTTCTTGATGCCCGTGGGTTGGCTTCAAGGACGTATACTTTGCCATCTTCGATAGCATACTGGATATTTATTAAACCAATTACTTTCATGGCCCGGGCAATTCTTTTGGTATAATCTATGATGGTGTCTAAATGCTCCTTTGATATGGAAACCGGCGGGATCACGCAGGCAGAATCTCCGGAATGGATCCCGGCATATTCGATATGCTCCATTACTGTGGGCACAAAGGCATCTTCACCATTTGATATAGCATCAGCTTCTGCTTCTAAGGCGCTACCTAAAAAACGGTCCACTAAAAGCGGTCTCTCGGGTGAAATCTCACTGGCGGTGGCCATGTATTTCTTGAGCATATCTTCATCGTGGATAATCTCCATGCCTCTTCCGCCGAGGACGTAAGAAGGCCTGACTATGACCGGGTAACTGATATTTTCAGCAATTTTAAGGGCCATATCTGCGGTAGCAGCCATTCCGGACTCGGGCATCGGTATTTTTAAAGATTCCATTATTTTCCCAAAACGGTCCCGGTCTTCTGCCAGATCGATCATATCTTGAGAAGTGCCAAGAATTTTTACGCCGGCTTCTTCTAATTCCCTGGCGATGTTAAGTGGTGTTTGGCCGCCGAATTGCACGATTACCCCTAAAGGCTTTTCTTTTTCATAGATACTTAAAACATCTTCAACGGTTAAAGGCTCAAAATATAGTTTATCAGAGGTGTCATAGTCTGTTGATACCGTCTCCGGGTTGCAATTTACCATCACTGTCTCATAACCCAGTTTTCTTAAAGTGAAAACAGCATGCACGCAGCAGTAATCAAATTCGATACCCTGCCCGATACGGTTAGGGCCGCCGCCTAAGATCATTACCTTGGGTTTATCGCTCGTTTTGCTCTGGTCCGGTGCATTGTAGGTTGAGTAGTAATAATAGACGTTGTTAACTCCGCTAACCGGCACTGCATGCCAACCTTCCATTACTTTGAGGGCAATTCTCTGGTTGCGAATTTCTTTTTCGCTAAGTTCAAGCAGCATGGCCAGATAGCGATCGGAAAAGCCGTCTTCTTTGGCTTGTTTAAGTAACTGATCTGGTAACCTGCTCTTCTTGTAACGCAGTATATTCTCTTCTAAGCTGACCAGTTCTTGCATTTGTTCTAAAAAATAAGGTTTAATGGCGGTAATCTTGTATAACAGTTCTATACTTGCCCCTTTCCGCAGAGCTTCATATAGAATAAATTGTCTTTCACTGGTCGGCTCAGACAGCATGGCCAGTAGCTGTTCAAGAGTGAGGGAGTTATAATTGCTGGCAAAACCAAGTCCGTAGCGTCCAATTTCAAGAGAGCGGATTGCTTTTTGCAGCGCTTCCTTGTAGTTTTTACCGATGCTCATTACTTCACCGACTGCTCGCATCTGGGTTCCCAGCTTATCAATGGCGCCATTGAATTTCTCAAAAGCCCAGCGGGCAAATTTTACGACCACATAGTCGCCGGTAGGAGTATATTTTTCAAGGCTACCTTCCCGCCAGTACGGAATTTCATCCAGGCTTAAGCCTGAAGCCAGTAAAGCTGAAATGTAAGCGATGGGGAAACCGGTTGCCTTAGAGGCCAGGGCTGAAGAGCGAGAAGTACGGGGGTTAATCTCAATAATAACCACCCGGTCGGTTGCCGGATCATGGGCGAATTGAACATTGGTGCCGCCGATGACGCCGATTGCTTCAACAACATCGTATGCATATCTTTGCAAGCGATCCTGCAGTTCCTGGCTGATGGTCAGCATGGGAGCAGAGCAAAAAGAATCGCCGGTATGAACTCCAACGGGGTCGATATTTTCTATAAAGCAGACTGTAATCATCTGGTTTTTACTATCCCTGACCACTTCTAATTCAAGCTCTTCCCATCCGAGGACCGATTCTTCAACCAGGATTTGTCCGACCATGCTGGCAGCGATCCCTCTATTTGCAATGATCCTTAATTCTTCTACGTTGTAAACCAGGCCGCCTCCGGTACCACCCATGGTATAAGCCGGCCGGATTACTACCGGGTAACCGAGTTCTACAGCTATTTCTTCAGCTTCTTCTGAGCTGTAAGCGGCCTTGCTTTTGGGCATTTCAATACCGAGCTTATTCATTGTTTCCTTAAATGAAATCCGGTCTTCACCCCGTTCGATAGCGTCAATTTCTATCCCAATCACTTTGACACCATACTTTTTCAGGATGCCGTTTTTTTCCAGGGTCGAGCAAAGATTAAGTGCAGTTTGGCCGCCAAGGTTTGGTAAAACGGCATCAGGGCGCTCTTTGGCAATAATTCTACTTAAACTTTTTTCATTAAGGGGTTCGATATAGGTTGCATCAGCCATTTCTGGATCAGTCATGATCGTAGCCGGGTTAGAATTAACCAGTACAATTTCATAGCCCAAGCTTTGCAGAGCTTTACAGGCCTGGGTTCCAGAATAGTCAAATTCGCAGGCCTGGCCAATTACAATTGGCCCGGAGCCGATAATCAAAACTTTGTTAATATCTTTTCTTTTTGGCATAACATGCTCCTTTAAATAAAATCTTTATATTAAGAATGTATTAGCTAAAGTTTAACAATCTTGCCATCAAGTATAACATTTTTTTGGATATAAAAGCTCATTAATTTAGCTGCAAAAAAAGTCTGTTGATAAATAGTTTTTTGGCTCCTTTTAATTTTAAGAAAATATTTTGACAGCACGGTACTTTGCCTGCAATATAGGTGTGTTTAGCTTTTAAAACTTGAGACAGCTTTGGAATGTCAAGCTTAAGTTTATAAGTCTTACTAATGAGTTTTCAGTGGGCCCATCAAGTTATTAAGCTAAAAATAGCTAATCCTCATCTAAATCTTTTTAAAAATAGAAAGGAGATAATATGGAAGCGAAAACTTTGCTGCACAAGGCTCTTAATGCCAGCGCTTCTGATTTGCAATTAACTGTAGGGATACCACCAGTGATCAGGCTAAGCGGAGCGCTGGTTAAAATGGATCTTCCAAAAGTGATCCGGGAAGAAACCGAAGGTTTAACGAACATGGTGAAGTTGATACTTCTTATGTTATCCCAGAGATCGGTTTATTCAGGGTTAACTGCTACCGGCAAAGAGGAGTAACTGCAATCGCGGTTCGTATTTTAAATGACCGGATATTTTCTTTAGAAGAGCTTGAACTGCCTTCAAGTTTAGCAAAACTGGCTCTTTATGATAAAGGTTTAATACTGGTTACCGGGCCGACCGGTAGCGGTAAATCGACGACGCTGGCTGCCATGACCAATCTAATCAATAACTACAAAGAAGTCCACATTGTAAACTTAGAAGATCCCATTGAATATTTTCACAAGCATAACAAAAGCATTATATCACAAAGGGAAATTGGCAGGGATAGTATTAGTTCTCCCAGCGCTTTACGTTCAACACTGCGTCAGGATCCGGATGTGATTGTAGTGGGTGGGATGCGCGATCTGGAAACAATTGCTATTACCGTCACTGCAGCAGAAACAGGGCACCTGGTATTAGCTACCCTGCATACCAATGATGCAGCACAGACTGTGGAAAGAATTGTGGATAGTTTTCCATATAGCCAACAGCAGCAAATCCGGGTACAGCTTTTCAATTCACTATTAGGGGTAATATCTCGAAAATTACTGCGCCGCTCCGATTGTAACGGAAGGATAGCTGCTGTGGAGGTTCTGCAATGCAACCCAGCTGTCCGCAACTTGATCCGGGAGGGAAAAGCACATCAGCTGGCTTCAATTATGCAGATTAGTTATAAACAGGGAATGCAAACCATGGATAAGCATCTTCAGGTTTTTTATGAAAACGGTATGATTAACAAGGAAGATGCTCTTCGGCATGCCAGTGATAAAGAGCGGATGGTTTTATACTTGCAATGAGATCATGGTTAAAAGCAGCATTGCCGGCTAAGAACATTGGTATAAATTAACAACCTGCTCTTTAAAGACAGGTATATAGATAGCCAATTTAATTGTTTAAAAACTAGTCAAAAATATTTACAGAGTTATCATCATCGCTATTTTCATCATCATTGTCATTTTCAGTATCGTCAGGCTCATCATCTTCAGCCTGGAAAACACCATCCACCCAGGTACCTGAGATTCTCCTGCCATCGGGGTGAGTCATAACTCCTTCTCCGTGTGCAAGGCCATCTCTAAATTCACCGGTATATCTCTCCCCGCCAGGGAAAAGCATGGTTCCAAAGCCTTCAATTCTCCCTTCCCTGAAGGTTCCGTCGTATTGTCGGCCGTCAGGATGGCTCCATGATCCACTGCCATGCGGTTGGCCACCACTTAGCGGGCCGTTATAAGTACCACCCTGGAAAGGAATAGTCGGTTCAGATGGTTCTTGTGGTTCTGGCTCTGCGGTTGTACTTTCATTTGGTACAGTAGCAGGGGTTGTTGCTTGTCCCTGGTTACCTGGTGCTGGTTCTTCTGTTTGATTGTTTGCTGGAACTAGTTCAGTTTCATCATTATCTTCTTCTTCAGGGTCTGTTCCCAGCTCACTATCTCCTGCAACTTCATCGGTAATTTCAGATTCATTTTCGTCTTCAACAGCTGCTTGTTGTGAGCCGGTATAAATAAACAGGTAGTATAAAGCGGTGCCGCTTAAAACAAGAAAGAAAAGCGCTGAGACGGCTATAGTTGCCTTTATAAAGTTGACTCTAAAAGGCCTTTTGGTCATTAAACCAGGGACCTTGGCTGCCTGGACCCAGTCTTTCATAGATTTATTCCAAACCAGGTCTCTGGGGCTTATCCTGCCTGCCTGAGCTTCACGCCAGAGTTGCTGCCAGGTATAAGGCCCTTTCTGCTTATTTTTTTTATAGACAAACCAGTGGCTGCCCATAGTTTTGTTCCCTCCAAAACTATTACTATCCTAAACCGAAAAGATAGTTACTCTATTTCCTGTTGTGATCTTTCTTAATATAATAAAGCAAACAGGCTCCTTATTAACATTATACTGTTATGATCTTAAGCTTACAAGAACGGTTTAAAACACCTGTTCTGCTTTTGTAGCGGTGTTATAAGCTTAAAAATCACTTATTTTACCTCCTAAAAGCAGGTCTTTCATAGTTGGATGAGAATTAATAGTTAAAACTGGTAGGAGGCTTATAATTATCATGGGTTCAAGCATATATGATTTGAAGGTAATGATCAACCCCGCTAAAAGTACACCAAAGCCCTCATTTTTATCACGACAGGAAGCAGAGAAAGTACTGCTATTTCATCAAACTGTTCATTCATACCAGCCAACACCTTTGTTGAACTTATACAAATTGGCTGAAAAAATCGGTGTCGAGTGTATATATGTAAAAGATGAATCTCACCGCTTTGGTTTAAATGCCTTTAAAGCTCTTGGCGGAACATATGCGATGGCTAAAATGATTTGTAAAATACTGAAGCTGCCGGAAGAGTGTCTTGATTTTAATTACCTCTCTTCTCAAGAAATCAGGAAGAAAAGCGGACAACTGACTTTTGTGACTGCGACAGATGGTAACCACGGCCGTGGAGTAGCCTGGAGCGCTGCTATGCTAGGGCAAAAAGCAGTTGTATATCTTCCGAAAGGCACCGCTAAGTCCAGGGTAGATGCTATTTTAGAAACCGGTTCTCAGGCAGTGGTCACCGATCTTAATTATGATCAGACGGTCCGGTTGGCTATGCAGCAGGCGAAAGAGAATCGCTGGTATTTAGTCCAGGACAGCTCCTGGGTAGGTTATACCGAGGTGCCGTCCTGGGTTATGCAGGGCTATCTGACCATGGTTTATGAGACTATAAACCAGTTAAAAGATAATAACTGGCCCTGGCCAACCCATGTTTTTCTGCAAGCCGGAGTGGGTTCGATGCCGGCAGCGGTACTGGGGTTGCTTGTTAATTACCCTGAAACAGAAGCGATTAAGTCGATCATTGTTGAACCACATAAGGCGGCCTGCATCTATTATTCTGCATCCCGTAAAGATGGCAAAAGGCATGTGGTAACAGGAGACTTGCAGACGATAATGGCTGGTTTAGCCTGCGGTGAGCCGAGCTTGATTGCCTGGGATATTTTAAGAGATTTTAGTTTTGCTTTCGTCTCTCTTGAAGACTATTTTTCAGCACGGGGAATGAGGATCCTTGCCCATTCAGCAGGTGGCGATCCCGGGATTATTGCCGGTGAATCAGGTGCGGTGGGTGCCGGTCTCCTTTCACTTGCCATGGAGAAGCCGGAGCTGGCCCCGGTTAAAAAAGCCCTGGGATTTGATCAGGAATCCAAGGTGCTCATATTAAATACCGAAGGCGATACTGATCCAGGAAATTATAAGGATGTTGTCTGGGACGGTAAGTATCCTTCGCCTTTTAACAGGGAGTTGACTTACCACCTGGATTAACTGGCTGGTGTAGATTCATAAAGAAGCCGGGTTTATAAAGTTAAATATTTTTTATAGGTACCGGCTTAGAGATACTGGTTTTAGCAGCTAAGAGATTAATATTATAAAATTATGACAAAGTAAGCCTTTTTAAATAAAATATATTTCAGCAAGATATTGTAAATTAGCTCAGTAAATATTTGAGTTTTTATTGGTTGCGGTTGCCAGCTTTCCATTAGATAAAGATAATTCAGCCGCCGGCAATAGAGAATAGAAAAAGTCAGCAATTGCCGTAATTTATTAATTAAGGAGGAAGTGTTATTTGTTTTGCCCAAGTCTTTCGCGACCCTACTTTTAATCTGCTTTTTAATGCTAACATGTACTGCTTAGGCCCTGGCTTCGCCCGGGTATTTACGCTATGACAATTATTATATCCTGGGTGGCCGGATTTTTTAAAAATCCAGACTGGAGACAAGCATTTTTCTCCCGCTCAGCATAAAACCCTGGTGGAAGGACGCGGTGCATTTGAGCGCGATGAGTCAATTAATATTGAGCCGGTGGCGATTAGCGTTACGGCGAACAGCGACTGGGAAGTAGATGAAAGCAAGCATCGAAGGGGATTGCTGGTAAGTTCTGCTGTGATAGCTTAACCCGGACCAGTTGAATCAGACAGGTTCAAGCCCCGAGCAGGTGTTTGCTGTCAAAATTGAAACTGATCCAGGTGAAGAGGGGTGTTTGCACCAGGAATGGGAAGCTTCTGAACAGCCCATCAAAGAAGAATCGGTCAGCTTGCTCGTTATTGATCAGGAGGCTTATATTTCCGGCGGTAAAAGAAAACGTTATATAGATTTGATCTGCCCTGCTTCCATGGTTTACTTGTTTGAAGACTCAGTGATTGTGGGTTACGTCGAATTAACAGATCTGCTCAGGCCAGCAGGCAGCTATATCTTCATTGCAGGTTACAATTTCCTGACTATATTAAAGCACCCTATGGCATAGTAACTTTCTTTACTGTAACTGTAACAGGTGACCCCGATGATGATGAAGACTATGGTATTGCTAGCACTGCTTCTTTAGATCATTTCAAATATCTGGTACATCGGTGTTAGAATTGAGAGCACCAACAGTCCGATAAAAAAACCGATAATCAATAATAAAGAAGGTTCTAAAATAATGCCGAGGCGGTCAACGATATAGGCGGTTTCTTTTTCGTAAAAGCGGGCAGTGCTATTTAAGGCTTGCTCCAAAGCTCCTGTTTCTTCTCCTACCCGGACCATCTCCGTTATAAGTGAAGAGAAACAGGCTTCTTTTTGCATGGAGCCGGCCAAAGATTCTCCCCGTTGCAGGGCCTCATCAAGCCTGGTTAAAGCTTCTTTGATCAAGGTATTATCGATGACTCTGCCACACATTTGCAGGGCCTGGTGCAGGTTGATGCCACTGGCCAGCAGTATGGCCAGGGTCCGGGCAAACCTGGCTGTAATTGCTTGGCGGTATAGTTTGCTGAAAAATGGCAGGTTGAGGCGTAGGCGATCAACCAGGCGCCGGCCTTTTGTGGTTCTGGTAAAGAGCAAGGTGCCGGCTAAAGTTAAAGGTAGGATTATAGCCAGGTACAGTTTATAATCTGAGATAAATGTAGCTGAAGAGAGTAAAAAACGAGTTAACAAAGGCATTTGCAAGCCCATGGTATCAAAAATAGTGGCAAATTGGGGTATGACGAATAAGATCATAATGACCATGACAATTATCGAGACTGCTACAATAAAAGCCGGGTAGAAAGTTGCTGAACGGATTTTTTCATTGAAGTCATGTTCTTTTTCAAAGTGGTCGGCCATTTTTTCCATTACTGCATCAAGTTTGCCGCTTGCTTCACCGGCCTCAATCATGTTGATCATTAGTGCCGGCAGCTGCGTAGAATGTTTTCTAAGGGCAGTAGAGAGGCTTAAGCCCCTTTAAACTTCTGCTGAAGCTAGACCAATTAGTTTTTGTAAAGCAGCGATTTCTTTCTGGTTAGAGAGGATTTTTAAGCATTGTACCATATTAATACCGACTTTAAACATGGTAGCAAACTGGCGGCAAAAAATCATCAGGTCCCGGCTCCTGTATGGCCGGTAACCCAGGCCGAATAGTATACCAAGCGCTTTATTTTTTATGACTACCTCTAGAGGGGTTTGCTCCTTCAGGGTAAGCAAAACCAGGTTACGCTTACGCAATAAATCTGAAGCTTCATCTTTGCTTGCTGCTGTAATGTAATCCCGGATAGTTTGCCCATCCCAATCTTTGGCGCAAAAACGGTATTGCTTACTCATAGAGAGGCTCCCTTGTAAAATAATTGTATTGTCTGCCTTGATAAGACGGTGTCATAATAACTGGCTTTTGTTAGCTCTTAAAAATATTTTCAAAAGTATTTCTTAGCTTAATAGACCTGCAAAATTTTCAGACCCTTAAAGTAGTGGGTTTCAGTAAAAATAGAGTTACGGTTTTTCATTATAGTTCGCTTTTCACCAGTTTATTGGGGCTGCCTGGTAGCCCTGCTTTCCATACTAAAAGTCATTGTGAGCTTTGCCGGCATCAAGTTCATGGGGGTCAACAAAATAAAATTCCAGAACCAGAAAAAGTTCGGCATTCTCTTTTTCATCACCAGCACTATTCCAGGTGATGCTATCCAGCTTAAAAAGGTGCGGTAAGCTGTTAACCTGGCTTAAAAAAAGATCGACTTCTTCTACTGTGCCGGAGATACCGAGTTCAACTTCCATTTTTCCTGTAACTTCCTGCAAGTTGTGTGGGGCTGTTTTTAAAGTATTCAGGTTTAAAGGATACTGTTTTACCAGTTTTTCCAAATTGGCCAGGGCTATAGGTAGATCTTTTTCTAGGGGAATGCTTAAAGCTAAACGATCTTGTTCAGAAGAAGTAAGAGCTTCTTCTTCAAAAATACGAACAGTTTCTTCATTTATAATTAACAACTCTTCCTTTTCCTGCCTGATCATTTTTAACTGGGTCTGCAGTTCCCTGGTTTCAAAATAAAGATCAGAAGCAGGGTTTTTTGCCAGCAAAAATAGGAGCAGGCTTGAACAAATTGCGATAAAAAGAACACTTAAGCGTTTTTTCACAGGACTGGTTTTAGGGTTCAATCGTTTGCTACCTCTACTTTAGGTTTAGTCAAGCACTGGATTTCAAAGTAATATATTTTTTCCTGACCGAGGTTGATGGTAGTGATTTCTGATCTGGCAATAAAGGAGAAATCTTCTAAAGCCTGGTTGTATAGGCCAACGTTGTTGATCCGGGGACCTGTTCCTTTGAGAAAAATTTGCCCACCGGCATCGATTGTAGCAAGCTCTAAATCCAGATCGAATTGATCAGCCAATTGCCGGCTCTTGACCAGATAATTATGAAGAGGTTTAGATGTGCTGTTAACAGAATGTTCCAATCCTGATCTGGTTTTATTTAAAGAAACTTGAAGATACAGTTCCATGAGAGGCTTATTCTCTTCTTTGAGTTTTTGTAACGCTGCAGTATCAGTTTTAAGCTGGGAATGCAGGTGATCGCAGTAGCGAATAGCGCCGATATGAGCGCTGCTTATCAGGATCAGGCTTAAAATGACAAGCAGGTATTTCATGAAAGAAGGTTTAAAAAAACGCCGGGATGTAATAAATTCGGGACTGCGTAAATCAATCTCTTTAGCTATTTCAACCACCCCCTTAAAGCCAACCCGTGAGCCACTGAAAATAAGGCTGCTTGCTCCCTTGCCATAAGTTCTTTTTTAGAAGACCCATTAGATAAACCTTGAAAAGGGGAATCAAGCACTGGTTTTATAGTGAAACTTTTCTGCAGGAAGAGAGCAAGCCCCGCAATAAAACTACCTCCACCACCAACTGTCAGGGTGGAGGGAGTAATTGGCGCAGTTTGGTTTATATCTGACCAGTAGGCTAAAGATTCGTTTATCCCCCGGATCAGGTATTCTATTTCTGTTGCAATACTTTTTCCATAATCAAGGTTTTTATTAAATACTATCTGCAACGCGGTTTTGTGATCACTTCCTGTTTTTACGGCAATACTTTTATAGATACTTTTTATCCCCTGCGGCAAGCTCCGGTGAAAACAGTACCCGCCATTTTTACAAAGTAGTAAAAGGGTGCTGCTGTAACCCAGGTCAATATATAAATGATAGTTTTTCGGATGATCATTTTCTGAATCATACCGGCCGGCTAGGGAGCGCAAAAGGGCTGTGGATGGGGTTTCCAGGGAAAGGGAGTTTAACCCTGCTTTAAGAGTCAGATCAGTATAGCGGTTAGCAGTTTCCTTTAAAACGGCAGCCACCAGGTAGCGGTTAAAATCCCCGGGCCTTCCAGCTACTTTATGATCAAGGTTCATGTAACTGATGATTGCTTCACCAGGACCGAAGGGGAAACAGTTACCCGCCTCCCAGTGAACAGCCTGTTTTAATTCGCGGTTATTCATGACCGGCAACTTAATTAAGCGTAAATAACAGGCCTTACTATCTAGTGTTAAACAGGCTCCTTTGCCCTGCCAGTTATTGCTATTTAATACCTTTTTTAAGTTATTTACCATCATTTTTTCTCTATGATTATCAAGATCAGTCATCGCGCCCGGTATGGAAGGAAAATGGGCCAGCTGGTGAGGCGATATTTGACCACTTCTTTGTTTTAATTGAAGTATTTTGATCCGTCCACTGCCAAAATCAAGACCAATGGGAGAATACCTGCCCCGGGTCCGGTAATTCTCTTTGTATTGCCTTTCAAATCCGGCGATCAAAGACAAGAAAAAACACCCGCCCTTCAACTAGATTGTTGTAGCATTTTGAAAGCTAATGATAGGTCAAAATGCCATACCAGCGTAAAATACGAACCTGACCATTATCACCCTGAGTTACGGCTATAGTCATCACTTTACTGTGTTCGCCTAAGGTGCCTTTTGACCGAATAAAGCGAACCTCGGCGCTGTTTAAGTAATATTGCTCATTTGCAAAATCTAAATGATTCTCATTGTAATGCTCATATTCGTCGAAAAAATCAACAGCAAATGTTCCCTCACCGGTAGCACCGCTTAAACTGCCTTCCTTTATAAAGTCATTATTTAAGACTGCAATCCCAGTTTCCAGGCCTGCTTCCACGATATAATAAAGGCGGATATCATTTTTATTGTAACCGGTGATCAAGCTTTCACTGACTGCATAAATCATAACCGCAGTGCCCAGGACAAGCAGGGTAGCTGTAAAAACCATTACCAGGGCCAGGACCATACCCCGGTCTTTTTTAAGAAAGCACTTAATCTTACTGTGATAAGTTGGAATCATTTTAATGTTCATTCACACCTTCTTCCACCGGTTCATCATCTTCTGGGCATGGTTCAAAGCGCTTTAAATTGCGGGGTGTAATAGCGCCGCTCATGCTTATTGCACCAGTTCCTTCACCTGCCGTTATTTTTACATGGACCGTTTCTGATTCATCAATTAAAAATTCCAGGTTGCTTATGCCGAGAGCTATAACATTGGAAGCGCGAATGTTGTTGCTGCTTTCTCTGCGGTGGTCCAGATGAAGCTGATCGTTATTTAGCCTGAAGCTGTAACGGGTAGAAGTACCAGATAAATCACTTCTGAAGAAGATTAAGTCAATTATAGTACCTGTGCAGTCATGCTCTTCATTGATACAGCATTTCACCAGGTAGGCATGTTGCAGCTCTTTAATAATTTTATTCATGGCAATGCGGGCCGATTGCTGGTATTCAACCCGGTCAATACTGCGCTGCCAGGCCTGGAGACTGTTAAAGTAAAATGAATAGATCGCTGATATCACTAAACCGAGCAAAGCCAGGCTAATGAGCAGTTCGATTAAGGTAAATCCGCCATTTCTTGCCTTATATTCAGCCCTCATAATTACTAATCACCTTCTTGAAAGCCTGCTTTCCAAGCTCTCTTCATAGTCAATGTTACCCGCTTTATAGGATACGGTTATGGTAACGGCCAGTAATTCGCTATTCGGGGGTAAATAATGGTCTGCCGGGTTTAATAATTCTACAGCAGTAGTTCGCCGGTAAGCCGGCCCACCGACAAAAATTTCTTCAATATAAGGAGTTTCGAGGCTTATGATGTAGAGATTCTTAACCTGGTCAAAGTCTTTTGTCTTGATGGTTTCCATTTTTTCACGACACAGGTTTATAGCGGTGCAGCTTTGCCCTGCCCTGGCCATAAAAGAGAAAGCGCCGGTAAAAAGGCCGAGTAATGGGGAGATTACTAAACCCAGTATGGCTACTGCCACGAGTAATTCAACCAGGGAATAACCACAGGTCCGTTTAACTATTGTTTTAAACACAGCAGTATTTCCTATTCTGTTTCTTAATGTAATTGGTTGTGTTAGCCACAGTTAAGAAGCTGGTCAAGTTTAAAGGCTCCGTTTATCAGTCATGAAAAGCCATAAAGTCAGATATTAATATTAAGGAAACCGGTTCTGATGAAATAATCTTTTAGTAAAAAATAATCACAACCAGTTCAGGTTGCCTTTATAAAAAAATTTACCACAGGCTGGTATACCAGTTCCAGATTTGCTCTCCCCAAAAAATATGAATATATGCAGCCAGGGATAAAAAAGGTGCAAAAGGCAGGGCATCTTTTCTGGTCAATTTTCCGGCAATCATAAAGACAATGCCAGTTAAGGCTCCGAATATGAAACCGAGCATAAGCACGGTTGCAGTGCCTTGCAAGCCTAAGTATAACCCGATTAAAGCCATTAACTTAATATCTCCTGCACCCATTCCACCTTTACTGGCGATAAAGATAATCAGCATAACAGCACCACCGGTGAGCATACCGGTAAGAGCATCAAGCCATGATCTGGTGCTGATTAAATAATCCGGAACCTGAAACAAGTAAAGTAAGAGCTGGGGTCCGTAATATAAAAAACCAAGGATTAATCCTGCTGCTACCAGGCTGTTTGGGACTATCTTGTGTTCAAGATCGATGCGAGAGATGGCCAGTAGCAGGTAGAGAAGGGTTATATGTATAAAAAAATCCATTCCCAGTCCAAAAACGAGTAAAGTGAAGACAAAAATTAGGCCGGTCAAAATCTCAAATAAAGGATAGCTCAAACTAACTTTTACATTACAGTTACGGCAGTGCCCCTTTATAATAAGGTAACCAATTACCGGGATAAGCTCAAGGACGCCGAGAGTTTTTCCGCATGCAGGGCAGTTGGAGGGTGGTTTAGTAATAGAAAGATTTTGTGGCAGGCGGTAGACGAGGACATTTAAAAAGCTGCCAAAACAGAGACCGGTTAGAAACAAGATTGCAGCTAATATGATCTGCTCTGTTGTCACCGTTAAAACAGCTCCTTCTAATATGACTGGTCCAGCGATACCAGGTTATTATTCTATTTAACAATACCAAACAATATTGATTATTCGACAGACTGGTTAATATTCCTGCATAAATTCTACTTATCGCACAAAAATAGTTGATAATTGCAATTCTGAGGCTTTCAGAATGGATAATGCTATGTTATACTAACTATACAATAATTAAGAGGTTGGTGAGTATTTGTTACCTCTCGATGCCAGGACCAGGTTATTTTTATTACTGGGAGATCCCGTAGAGCATTCTCTTTCACCAGCCATGCATAATGGCGCTTTTGCAGCTCTAGGATTAAACTGTGTTTACCTGGCTGCACAAGTGGACAAAGATTGTATTGAGACGGCAATCATTGGCCTGAAAGCGCTTTCCATTACCGGAGCCAATGTTACGATTCCTCACAAAGAAACCGTTATTCCCCACCTGGACTCACTTTCTCCTGAAGCTCAGCAGGTTGGCTCTGTAAATACTATTATTAACTGCCGGGGGCATTTAAAAGGAACTACCACTGATGGGGAAGGATTTTTTTTGGCGTTGCAAAAACATACAGCTAATCATGTACCCGGCCAAAGGGTTATGATGGTCGGTGCAGGCGGGGCCGCCCGGGCAGTGGCTTTTTC
>PWMM01000080.1 GCA_003558195.1 Syntrophomonadaceae bacterium | reverse complement strand
CCCGCTGTAAAGCATAAGAGGACAGTATAATTCATCACCATAAGCAATTCCAGTTCGAAATCCAAGAACTAATTTAGCCTGGCTAACAGGGAGTTCTTCCTCGTAATACCTGACACTTTGCACTTCTGATTTTGCATCTGTTAAAGGCATTGGTCTTTGTTCTTGCAAACGCGATAAATTAAAAGCTTCGCCAATTGCATCTAAAACCTCTCTTTCCTTCAAATCGCCAACGACATATAAATCAATAGGATTGGCAGAAAATACTTGGTTATAGTATTGATAAAGACTCTCTTCATTAATATTACTGTAATCTTCTATGGAACCGAGTTTATAGGTGCCAAACCTTTCTTTAGAACACATCAATGCAATCAAACGCTCATAGGCATAAGTTATTTTATCGTTAAGCATAGCTTTAATATCTTTGATTAGCTGCTTTTTTTCCTGTTCTACATACTCTTTTTTAAAGTTTCCTTTTTCAAGTAATGGATCACTTATAACAGAACTAAGTACAGATAAACCTTCCTTAAGTAGCCCCTTCCCTTCACCAAGATACTTATCATGGGCAGTTTCACAGCTAAAAGCCATAATGTGACTCTCTCCAGTTTTAATGATGTCAGCAGTCAAATCGGCTCCATAAAGGTTCTCAAGCTTACGTTTTAAACTAAGCTTGTCTGGATAATGACTGCTACCCTGTTCCAAAACAGCCGGTAACAATGCATTCATAGCTGCCAGCTTACTGTTAAGTTCTTGATGAATAAAAAAGGCGATGGAAATAGTTTTAAATTTGTTTGTAGGCATAAAAAAAAGCCTGATTCCGTTCAATAAGTGGTGCTCGATATAGTTGGTAATCTAAATCAATCCTCCCTTTTGGGACAGGAAAACAGATCCCCTGTCCCAGGTTATGTAAAGTTAGCGTTAAACAGGATCGCAGATCAGTTATCTCAACTCAAGCTACGGCCTTAAAATGCCCTTGCTTCATTTTTTTAATTCTTTAAAGCCAGCTAATATAAAGTCTTTATTGACAACCCTCATCATGATCTGATCTAGGCCGGTTTCATTTTTATCCCTCACTCGTCTTGCCATTTGTCCACCTCACAAGTATTTTAACTTAATTTTAATTAAAATTAAATATACAAATATCAAGAATAATGAACATGCATGCAGCTAGCCGGTCAAGTCCAATTTTGTCTGTAAAAAGTCTGGCTGGGCTCATGCGGCATCACCCTCATGCTCATGGTCAACGTTTACACTATCTGCTTTTCCCTGAATCAAGCCTAATTTTTTCCACAACTCAAGGACACGTTTCTGCGCGAACTCTGAAAACCTGACTCTTCGCCAGCGCTGGCTGGTGCGCCAGAATGCTCTATTAAACCTTAACCGGCCAGTTCCATCAAAAAAATCTTTGGTAATAATTCTAAATATATTTACAGTCTGGCCAACCTGGAAATTACTGCACTTGCTGGTTTTTAGGCTGAAACTACATCACTGATTCCGGAATGATTTCAGGTGTGTTGACTTGAATTAGGGATAGGTGGTATCATAGCACTGAATAATTAAGCCAGGCGCCCGTGGTGAAAGGGATATCACGCAGGCCTCCGGAGCCTGAAGTCGGGGTTCGAATCCCTGCGGGCGCACCATCATGTGAAGGAGCAACCTGAAACAGGTTGCTTTTATCTATATTCTGCCATTTTAATTACTAACAATTCTATTTATCTAAAGGAGTGGTTCCGTTATGCCCCAGGTATTTTTTATCCCCCAAAACAAGGAGATTACAGTTGAACCAGGTACAAACCTTTTAAAAGCAACCGATCAAGCAGGCTTATATGTAGAAGGGGACTGTGCTGGAAAAGGAACATGCGGAAAATGCAAGGTAAAAATTGTAAAAGGGGATGGCGGCAACCCGACTAAAGCTGAACAAAAACTTCTTTCTGATAAAGAACTGTCCGAAGGCTGGGTTCTTTCCTGTCAAAAAAGGGTCAAAGAAGATCTAACCATAGAAGTGCCTGTTCAAAAAGCAGCGTACTTGCGTAAAACTGCCCTGGAAGGTGGAGTCGAAAAACTGGATGTTGATCCGGTAGTTGAAAAAAAAGCCCTTAAATTAAACCGACCGTCAGTTAAGGATCAAACCGCCGACCTGGAGCGTTTACTGAAAAAACTAGATCGGAATGATTTATCAGTAGAGTTACGTGAACTAGCAAGGCTGCCGGCCTTGCTTCGAAATAACAATTATTCTGTAACTGTAGCGATTATTGATAATAGAATCATCTCTATTGAACCCGGCGATACTTGTGATCAGATCTACGGAATCGCTTTTGATATCGGAACTACAACGATTATGGGCTCTCTACTAGACCTTAATAATGCCGAAGTGCTTGCAGTTGCGGCTGCAACCAATCCTCAAAATATTTACGGAGCTGATGTTATTTCCCGTATTAACTATGCTTCTGAAGGAGAAGATGAACTAAAGCAGATCCAAAATAAGGTAATTGAAGCTGCCAATGAGATTATTAGCGACCTTTTAAAACAGACAAAAGTAGCAAAAGATCGAATTTATGAAATAGTTGCTGTCGGAAATACCACGATGAGTCATTTATTTATGGGAATAGATCCTACATACCTAGCCCCTGCACCCTTTATTCCAGCTTACAGCCGGGCTTTGGAAACAGAAGCTTCAGAACTTAACCTGAATATTAATGAGGCTGGACGAGTTATTTTTCTTCCCAACATTGCCGGTTATGTCGGCTCAGACACAGTGGGTGTAATCCTGGCTACAGAAATGGATCTAAACTCGAGCCAGTGCGCCGCCATCGATATTGGAACCAATGGAGAACTGGTCCTGGCTGCAAATGGCAGGATGATAGCCTGTTCTACTGCAGCAGGCCCGGCATTTGAAGGCGCACAAATTAAGCAAGGAATGCGGGCCTCGGCTGGAGCAGTAGAGGCGGTGCAATATACCGGTGATGGCTTTAAAATCAGCACTATTGATGATAGCCCGGCGAAGGGGATCTGCGGTTCAGGATTGATCGATGCCGTTGCAGCCATGGTTGATGCCGGTTTAATCAATACTACCGGTAAAATAATTAATCCTGAAGACAATCCTGATCTAGTTCCGGAAATTTTTAAATCAAGACTTAAACAGGCGGAAGGTGGGATGGAGTTTATCCTGGTACCGGGAAATGAATCAGAATCCGGGGAAGATATTGTTCTCAGCCAAGGTGATATCCGTGAATTGCAACTGGCCAAAGGAGCTATTTACGCAGGTTTAAAAATTCTTCTAAAAGAAGCTGATCTAAAAGAAGAAGATTTAGACAAAATTCTTCTGGCCGGCGCTTTTGGTAATTACGTGCGCAAAGAAAGTGCCCTAACAATAGGACTTTTACCTCAACTTTCCCCGGAAAAAATAGTGGCAGTAGGAAATGCAGCCGGCGATGGTTCTAGAATGGCCCTTGTCTCAAAAAAAATTCGTGATAGAGCCTTTCAACTACCTGAATTAGTTGAGCACCTGGAGTTATCAACCCGTCAAGATTTCCAGGAAATCTTTGTTGATGCCCTTAAATTCAACCAGTAAGCCCCTTTTTTTAGTTACAAAACCGGGCAAAATGCTGGTAATAATGATAAAATAGAGAAAGAGATTTTATTAATATTAAACTATGCGGAGGTTTAAGATGCAAAAGGCCAAAGATATTATGAGTTCGCCACCAATAAGTATTTGTGAAGACCAAACCCTGCAAGAAGTTATTAAATTGCTGGCCGAACACCATTTTAGCGGAGTTCCGGTATTATCAGGCACGGGAAAAATCGTTGGTATAATATCTGATGCAGACATCATCCGTTACTCTGAAAAAGTAAAAGTGGTTCCAAATACCAATTTATCAGGTTGGATTTCTCCCTATGCCGATGTTTCAACCCTGGCTACCATGCGTAAAGGAATAGAAAGCTTGCACCATACCAGGGTCGGCGATGTTATGACTAAAAAGATTCATGTTGTTAACGAGGAAGCAGAAGTCAGTGATATTGCCAGGTTAATGAACCGCCGTAATATCAACCGTGTCCCAGTTGTAAACAGCGATAATGAATTGGTCGGCATTATTACCAGGGCTGACATGGTCCAGTGTATGGCACAAATGTAAGAAGTGAGCCGTGAATAGCTTGGATAAGCATGATAAGCAATGGCACAGTGATTCAAGCAAAATGAAAATCGGAAGTCTTTACAAATTAAGACTGCTGAGCGCTATTTGGGTCGGCAAAGTCCTTATTGGCCTGGCCAGAATCCTGGGGAGGGGAGGCACCACTCTGCCAGGTAGAAGCGCCCTCAAAATTGCTCCTGATTTAAACTATCTTTTAGCCAGACATCTCACAAGAGGAACTGTATTAGTCACCGGAACCAATGGCAAAACTACAACCGCTGCCTTACTCAGTGGAATTATTAAAGAAGCAGGCTTAAGATGTATACATAATCAATCAGGCTCTAATTTAACCTGGGGTATTGCTACTACTTTAATTGAAAATAGCACCTGGCTGGGTCGTATGAACGGAGACTTAGCTGTTCTGGAAACTGATGAAGGAGCTTTCCCTGCTTTAACCGCCAGTTTGCAACCCACCGGAGTCATAACAACTAATATATTTCGAGATCAACTGGATCGTTTTGGTGAAATTGACTCAGTCCAGGGTTTAATTCAAAAAGGGTTGGATAATTTGCCCTCAGGCAGTTTTCAAATCATTAACGCCGATGATCCCTCTTTATCATCACTTAAAAATAGGACTAATGCTTCAAGGTGGACTTATGGCCTGGAATTAAAATTGCCAGCCAACAGTTTCAAAAATACCGGCCGTGATATTAAAACCTGCCCTGTCTGTTTTAAAGCGCTTGCATACGAAATGATCTATTTTGCCCATATTGGCCATTATTATTGTCCTACTTGTAACTTTAAGCGACCGGAGGCAAAAGTTAACCTTACCAGAAGCTCCATTGACAGCAGAGGAATAAGCCGCGCCCAGGTCTGCCTGCCAGATGAAAAACTTGATTTAAATATCCCATTACTCGGTATTTATAATCTTTATAATATCCTGGCAGCTGTTGCCTGTGCCAGGGCTCTTGATATTTCAGCAGACATTATTGGCTCTGCCCTGGAAAAAGCAGCGCCTTCTTTCGGGCGAATGGAAAAGTTTGAGAAAGAAAACAAGGAAATTATCATGGCTTTAATTAAAAACCCGGTCGGCGCTAACGAAGTGCTGCGCACCATCTTTGACCAGCCTGGTAATATCAACTTGATCGTGGCAATTAATGACAGGATTGCCGATGGCAAAGATATATCCTGGTTGTGGGACGTTGATTTTGAACAGTTGGCAGTAACAAAAAGCCGAATTACGACAGTGATTGCCTCAGGCCTTCGGGCCTGGGATATGGCGGTGCGCTTTAAATATGCCGGTTTTGAGACCGAAAAGCTGCAGGTTGCAGAAAGCTTGAGCCGGGCTATTGAGAGAGCCCTGGAGCAAACAGAACCCGGCAGCAGGTTATTTATATTGCCAACTTACACGGCCATGCTGGAAATACGGCAGTACCTTAATAAAATTGGCCTGGGTAAACCGTACTGGGAGGACGTTTAATGAGTAAAATTAATGTTTACCATCTCTACCCGGATTATCTAAATCTCTATGGTGACCGTGGTAATATGCTGGCTCTTTGCAGGCGTGCTGAATGGCATGGCATTGAGGTTAAAATTATCGCTGTCAATCCCGGAAATCCAATAAGCTTTTCCGATTGCGACTTGCTTTTTATGGGAGGCGGTCAGGATAGTGATCAGAAGCTGGTAGCCGAAGATTTAAAAGGCCGGAGCCGAGATATACAACAGGCTGTTGATGAGAATATGGTAATTTTTGCTGTCTGTGGTTCATATCAATTACTGGGCCACTATTACACTACTGCCAGGGGAGAAAAAATTAACGGCCTGGAAATAATGGAATTGAGCACAGAAGCAGGTAGTAACCGTTTAATCGGAAATGCTG
>PWMM01000064.1 GCA_003558195.1 Syntrophomonadaceae bacterium | reverse complement strand
TTTCCCATGGCTGCTATTGTTGCCCGGGTGATGCGCTCAAGTATGCTGGAAGTATTGCGCAATGATTACGTCGTTATGGCCAGGGCTAAAGGCCTTAAAGAGTTCAGTGTAATCGTTAAACATGCCATGCGCAATGCCATGATTCCCACGGTAACCGTAATCGGCCTCGAGGTGGGTATGCTACTTGGAGGCAACATGATCGTGGAAACTGTTTTTAGCTGGCCGGGACTGGGTCGACTGGTGGTAAGTTCAATATTTGTACGCGATTATCCCCTGGTCCAGGGCGTGGTAATGATTTATGCCTTTACCTTTGTTTTTGCCAACTTAATTGTTGATATTCTTTATACCTATATTAATCCGAAGATTTCTATGTAAATTAGCCACCCTGTAAAGTGGCAGATGGTATAGAAATGCAATAAGGGGTGTATAGATGAGTCAGGTAAAACCAATTGATCCAGATAAAATGAGTTTGCGCGACTATTATTTAACCCGTGTGCGCCTGACCGGGAGAAACTTTAAAGAGTTTTTTAGCAAATTGAGCCGCAATCCAACGGCCATGATCGGTCTAATTATAATCTTGTTTTTCGTATTCCTAACCATTGCCGGCCCGGCCATTGTCCCTAAAGACCCCATGCAAATCAGCTTAACTGAAAGGTTGCTTCCCCCTTTCTGGATGGAAGGCGGGAGCACGGAGTACCTGTTGGGCACAGATCAACTGGGAATGGATCTTTTTTCCAGGATCATTGTTGGTACCAGAATTTCCTTGATGATCGGTGTTTTAACCGTAAGCATCTCCATCGTTATTGGAACCATACTGGGATTGCTGGCCGGTTACTACCGCGGTGCATTGGACAACATCCTGGCCCGTTTTGCAGATTTGCTCCTATCATTTCCCTGGTTGATATTCGCCATTTTTACAATGGCTGTAATCGGACCGGGTTTTTATAACCTGGTATTTGCCCTGACCTTTAAAGGATGGGTGGGGTTTTTCCGCCTGGTTAGAGGTGAGGTGCTTTCAGAAAAAACCAAGGAGTATGTTGATGCAGCCCGGGCCCTGGGTCAAAACAATTTTAAAATCATGGCCCGGGAGATCATGCCTAATATTTTAAACTCAATCATAGTTTTAGGGACCCTACGCATGGGGTTCATGATTATCATGGAAGCTTCGCTTAGCTTCCTGGGCTTAGGTATCCAGTACCCTGAGCCAGCATGGGGTTCAATGGTTAATATCGGCAGGGACTATATGCTCAGCGCATGGTGGATCTCTACTTTTTCCGGCATTGCCATCCTGGTTATGGTCCTATCAATTAATATGCTGGGTGAAGGACTGCGGGATATTCTTGATCCCCGCCTGCGCCGCATAGAGTAAAGGAGGCCCGATTTTGCTACTTGAAGTTAATAATTTACAAACACATTTTCAGTTAACTAAAGGAACAGTAAAAGCGGTTGACGGCATTAGTTTCCATTTAAACGAAGGAGAGATTATGGGCCTGGTCGGTGAGTCGGGCTGTGGAAAAAGCATGACCCTCCTTTCTTTACTGCGCCTGGTTCCTACCCCGGGAAAGGTTGTAGGAGGCGAAATCATTTTTGAAGGAAAGGATTTGCTGAAAAAAAGTAACCGGGAAATGACCGCCATGCGGGGTAAAGATATGGCCATGATATTCCAGGATCCCATGACTTCACTAAACCCGGTTTTCAAGGTTGGCGAGCAGGTCCGCGAATCATTGACCATCCACGGTTATTTTCGGGATGCGCGCCGGGCCGGGAAAAGGAGGATCCAAGCTGAAAAAGAAAGGGTTATCGAATTAATGGAAGAAGTCGGGATCCCCTCCCCCATGGACCGCTACTACGAGTATCCCCATCAATTCAGCGGTGGCATGCAGCAGCGCTCTGTCATTGCCATTGCTCTGTCCTGTGAACCAAAAATCTTACTGGCCGATGAGCCAACAACTGCATTAGATGTAACTATTCAAGCCCAGATCTTAAGTGTTATGGAACGCATTAACCGTTCACATGGCATGGCCATTATTATTGTTACCCATGACCTGGGCGTCGCTGCAGAATATTGCCAGCGCATCGCCGTGATGTATGCCGGTCAGATTGTTGAACAGGGGCTGACAGATGATATTATAGAGCAACCGCTTCATCCTTACACCCAGGGACTACTGCGTTCTATCCCGCATATAGTCCCGGATAAGCCGCGTTTAAAACCAATCCCGGGTAATGTACCGAGTTTGCTCAACCTGCCCCCTGGATGCAATTTTATGCCCCGCTGTGAATACGCCATTGAAAAATGCAACGAGCCCCAGGAAATAAGAACTCTCAATGGGGGAAGAAAAGTTCGCTGTTTAAAATACAAGGACCAAGGAGGGGTCACCCATGAATAACAATCATCCGCTCCTTGAATCTTCCGGTTTGAAGAAATATTTTCCGATTAAACGCTCCATTATCGCTAAAAAAATCGGTGGCCAGAAGGATTTGCTGGTCAGGGCTGTAGACGGAGTGGATTTAAGTATTAAAGAAGGGGAAACCTTAGGCCTGGTGGGAGAAAGTGGTTGCGGGAAATCAACACTGGGGAGAGCACTTTTAAATATCATTGCACCCACTGCAGGGAAAATTAATTTTCGGGGAGAAAATATCCTTGCCTATAACAAGTATAAACTGTTGAAGTTCCGTGAAGAGGCTCAAATAATTTTTCAGAATCCTTATTCCTCCCTAAACCCCCGTAAAACCGTACGGGACATTATTGCCGTACCACTTGCTCACAAAGGGATGCACAACCCGATTGAAAGGGAAGAGAACATTCTTGACCTGCTAAATCGAGTGGGCCTTTCAGCGCACCATATCAATAACTATCCCCATCAGTTCAGCGGCGGGCAGAGGCAGCGTATCGGTATTGCCCGGGCCCTGGCCATGAAACCTTCATTTATCGTTTGTGATGAACCGGTTTCGGCGCTTGACGTCTCTGTTCAAGCCCAGATCATCAACTTGTTGGAAGAGCTACAGCATGAATATAAATTAACTTATTTATTTATTACCCACGATTTAAGTGTTATTTATTATGTCAGCAACCGGATTGCCGTTATGTACCTGGGTAAAATAGTAGAAGTGGCTTCAACTAAAGATCTTTTTGATCAACCACTTCACCCTTATTCACGGGCCCTTCTTTCGGCCATACCGGTTGTTGAAAAAAAAGCCAGGCGTAAAAGAATAATTCTTGAAGGCAGTGTGCCCAGTCCTATTAACGTCCCTCCCGGTTGCCCGTTTAACCCGCGCTGCCCTGAAAAAATTGGAGATATTTGTGAGACTGATATCCCGGAATTAAGGAACATTAAAGATGGCAGGCTGGTGATGTGTCATCTATACCAGGATTAACAAGGAGGATAACATGACCGGAAAATCATTAAGATTTATCTGCCCTAACGGGCACCTGGGTTTTGCACCAAGCAAAAGAGAAAGCTTTGAAATAGGCGCAAAAACCAGGCCTGACTTCTATTGTTGTGATTCCGGGAGCAGCGATATCGGCCCCGGACCCCTCGGAGGAGACTATTCGGCAAGCCCTTACGAGTGGCAAAAACACGATTTGGAAATGCTGCTGGTTGCAGCCAGAAACCAGGGTGCGCCCATGATTATCGGGTCGGCGGGCGACACTGGAACTAAAAGCAGGGTTGATTTATATGTTCAAACCATCAAAGACCTGGCCAAAAAGCATAACCTGGCGCCTTTCAAGCTGGCCTACTTTTATTCTGATGTTCCCAAAGATTATCTGAAAAACAAAATTAACCGGGGAGAAACCATAGCAGGCCTTGATGGCCGTAAAAACCTTACCCTTGAAGAGCTTGAGCAAACCGATCGAATTGTAGCCGTGGCCGGTATCCACCCGTACATAAAAGCCCTGGAAATGGAAGCAGATGTAATTATTGGCGGGCGCAGTAGCGATATTGCGATTTTTGCTGCCCCCGCCATTAAAGCCGGCTTCCCGGAAAGCCTTTCTTATTACATGGGTAAAACCTTAGAATGTGCTTCTTTTTGCGCGGAACCTTACGGGGCCAAAGAGTCTGTAATCGGTGAAATTACAGCTGAAGACGTTAAGGTGACCGCCATGAGCCCTTACCAGCGCTGCACAGTTGCCTCGGTCGCAGGGCATGCCATGTATGAGCGCTCCAACCCATATTTCGAATATGTAGCAGGCGGCATGATCGATATGACTAATTGCAATTACGAACAGTATGCAGAAAAAACCTGCCGGATTACCGGGCCTGTTTTTGTCCCGGTTAAAGGTAAAGTTAAGGTCAAGCTTGAAGGTTCCGGCAAAGTGGGAGAACGCTTCGTCGGCATAGCCGGAGTTCGAGATCCTTATACAATTAAACATATCGATAAAGTCCTCGACTGGGCCAGGGATCAGGTTAAAGAAAGGTTCGGCGAAAAAGGTTATGAGCTATACTATAATGTATATGGAAAAAACGGAGTTATGGGCGAAATGGAGCCATTAAAAGAGAGCTCCTGCCATGAGCTTTGCATTGTATGCCAGGGCGTGGCCCCTACAAAGGAAATGGCCGAAGAAATTACCATGACCGGCACCCGGCAGATTTTTTATGCCCGCCTGCCGGAGGTAAAAGGCACAGCAGGAACAGCGGCTTTTAGCTTTGACGAAGTCCTTCCTGCTTCTGCCGCTTTCAAGTGGACCATTAACCATACGGTAAGTGTTGATGACCCCATGGAATTGTTTGATGTGCACTTGATCGAGGTTAAGGAGGGTAAAAGCTAATGAAAACAATTAAATTAACCGATTTAGCCAAGACAATTCGCAGCAAAAATGCCGGGACCGACAAAATAACTTTTGATATTATATTTCGAGAAAAAGCTAATTATGAGTTGGTTAAAAATAGCGGTCTGCTCAATAAGGAAAACATTGCCAGTCTGTATGGTATTTCAGAGGATCGTCTCTCTGACTTTGTGGAGTTTGATCCTGCCTATGCCATCAAGTTTACAATTTACCGGAAGGAACCAAGCGGCAGTCCAGGGGATGCCGACATCTTTGGCAGTCAACAATACTCGCCTCTTTTAGACATAGAGATCCCGGTGAATGATTAACTATAAATAGTTGCTGGCTTTTTTTTCATTGTACTGCCAGACAGTGAAGTTAGCAAATCATTTTAATAAGAAATCCGGTGGAGGGAGATGTGATCTCCCTCCTTTTATTAACTCTTCTCAGAATAAGTTTCTGCTTCCTGGACAAAAGCTTTAATAACTGCCTTAGCCATAGGATCGAAAGCAGCCATAATTTCCGGGTGGAATTGAAATCCGATCCAGAAAACCGGACCATCTGCTTCTACCGCTTCAATATACCCTTCAGAACTTCTAGCCGTTACTTTAAATATTTCAGGCGCTGATTCGGCTACCTGGCAGTGCATGCTGTTAACGGACCAATTTTCAGCCTGGACCAGGGAAGCCAGTCTAGAACCCGGCGTAATGTTTACCGGATGTACGGTCTTTGAATAATCATTATCTTGGTGCCCGGTTACCGTTTCGCTTTTAATTGTTCCCCCGAGCGCCTCAATCATCATTTGATGGCCGCGACAAGATCCAATGACAGGCATTCTTCGTTTCCAGGCTTCTCTTAGAAGCAAAATTTCATAATCATAGCGCACAGGCTGCTGTTCTTTCAATCCGGGCATATCCGGAGCTTTGAAGCGCCTGTTGCCGCCTCCTCCGCTCATAAAAAGAGCATCAACTGAATCTAAAGTCCTTTTGGCCATGGTCTGTAAAACTGTTTCGTTTTTAATTTGAACCGGCGGCGCAATTAAAAAAGGCAGAGCGCCGTTTTCATACAAGACATTTGTGTAATGAACCGGATTATAAAAAATACCACCCGGCTTATCCACTTCTTCACCCCAGGTTTCTATGCTCCAGGCTGTAGTCACACCTATCACAACTGACATACCAAGGCACCCCCTAGCTTACCTTCTCTTTTTATGGATTAAAACTATCAACAAGTGCTAATAATTTATGCCTTTATTCACTTCTACATTATTGTCAGATCTCCTTCGTTTTGGAAAATATCACCAATTCGGGTGATTTA
>PWMM01000141.1 GCA_003558195.1 Syntrophomonadaceae bacterium | reverse complement strand
TTATTAATGAGGTGCTTAACAAATGAAGAAAAAGAAGCAAGAGTCGGTCTGGGCTTACCCCCGCCCACCCCGGGTCGAAGCCTACCCTGGTTTGATTGAAATACATCACCACGGAGAGGTTTTGGCCAAAAGCAATCGCGCTTTCCGCGTTCTAGAAACCAGCCACCCCCCTGTATTCTATATCCCCCAGGCAGACATCATGATGGAGATGCTCCAAAAAACAGCTAAGACCAGCATGTGCGAGTTCAAGGGCATGGCCCACTATTATGACCTGGTAACTGCTTCAGAGCGCATCGAAAGCCTAACCTGGGGCTATGAAAACCCCCGCCCCGGCTTTGAATCAATTAAAGACCACCTGGCCTTTTACCCCTCCAAGGTGGAAGCCTGCTACGTTGACGGTGAAAAAGTACAGGCCCAGGAAGGTGATTTTTACGGGGGCTGGATTACTTCAAACCTCAAAGGCCCCTTTAAAGGCGGCCCCGGAACCTGGGGCTGGTAGTCATATTTAGGCTTAGAGTGGTGGCAGCCGCAATATGGAACCGGTATTACTGCACATTATGGCCAATTGTTTAACTATAGTACGGTTAAGTTTATATATTAAGGATAGATAGAGGGATTGAATATAGCTTTCTCCTGTGAGTTTGTTGTTCAGGATATCTTTCATAAGGGGGAGCTACCTTCTGTCATATTTGCCGCATTAATCCAAAGCAGCAACCCCTATCTTACCGTAAGGCTCCGCAGATTATATCGATAACCTCTTCTTGGGAAAGATTGCTTGTGCCGTCTCCGTTTTGAAGACCGTAATTACCAAAATCAGAGTGATTTAACCCCTCAATCTCGATTATTTTTGCCTGTACAGGCAGGTTTTGCTTGGCTTCCTCGTAGTTTTCCCTGTTAATGATTAAATCCTGGTCACCCATAATGGAGATGACTTTTCCACTGAAGTTGCCTAAGTCCTGGTCGCTGTAAGAGCCGAATAGAAAAAGACCTTCAGCTTTATCCATGTTCTCTGCTATAAAGCGCGCGGCAGAAATGCCACCTAAGGAGTGTCCACCGAGCCAGGCTGTTTCAAGATTGTAAATATCCAGGATGCGAGCTGCTGCATTGATATCAAAGATTGCAGCATTGAAAGGTGCCCTGATAACATATACAGGTGCCTGCAGGCACTCTGCCACATGCCCCATTTTGTAAAGATAAGCCTCCGGGGCAACCAGTCCTCCCGGATAAAAAATAATCGCCGGTTGAGAAGGATTA
The DNA here is from genome assembly GCA_003558195.1 of Syntrophomonadaceae bacterium. Classification (GTDB taxonomy): domain Bacteria; phylum Bacillota; class Dethiobacteria; order DTU022; family DTU022; genus B1SED10-74M. Next base: position 4,839 of record PWMM01000141.1, on the reverse strand, counting down.
ATACCTACGGGGGTAATCACAAAGACCCTGTTTTCCTCAATGATTTCCAGGTTGCCTTTGGCCTTTATTTCTAAGAGGAAAGCATCTTCTGCCTGGTAGGTTTGAATCAGCACATACCCGTAAAATAAAGCCAGGGCAATTAACAGGATTGCTGCTATTATAAGGGCTATTCTTTTTAATTTTAAAAGGAAAACAGACTCATTTTTTTTAATTTAGCTTATCTCCATTCCAGTATGTTTACCCCTAAAAGCTCACAGCAAGTATACCATATCATTAATTGATTTGACTGCGTTCCCCGTTTTTTTAGCGACACTTATAATCTATTATGGCAAATATACTTTCGTAAAATACAAAAATACACCTGTCTCATCCTTAGTTCCATTGAAAAAATTTATATGGAACCGCATCTCTTAAGCGTATGTCTTTACTTTTAGAAAGGCGTTTTATCAAGAAGCATGATAACACAAATATGAGATAGGGGGAATCTCGCACATGTTAAAACAAGTATTAGTGGCAATAATGGTTTTGTCAATAATGACCGCATTGGTGGTGACCGGCTGTCAAGAAGCAGCACCAGAGTTAGAAAATGAAAATGGTACAGAAAACAATTACACCGAAAATGGGAACGATGAAGCCACTCCTGAGATCGCTGAACCAATCTTGCTTGATATTTACTTCATGGAAATCACAGAAACTAGCTTTGAACTGGGCAAAGAGACCCATGAATTTGGAACATTCGGCGGACCACAGATAGATCTGGAAGAAGTAATAACAGTCCTTTTAAAGGGTCCGGAAACAGATAAATTAAGCAGGGTCATTCCGGAAGAAACTGTTCTCAGGGGTATCACCTTGGAACACGGAGTTGCCTACGTTGACTTTTCTGAAGATCTATTGCAGGCTGAGGTTGGCAGCGAAGCAGAGGCGGTCCTGGTGGATTCCATTGTGAAAAGCCTGACCCAGTTGGAAGAAGTTGATGCGGTACAGATCCTCGTTGAGGGGGAAATTGTTGAGACTCTAGCCGGGCATATTTCCATCGATGAACCGCTCGAATAAACTGTTATTCATATTTAAAGTATGGAGTTAAAGCAATACATATATAACCTGATACAGAAGCGCTAATGAAAACTTAGGGATTGTACATATCCATTTAGAAATAGTTCCTTTTTCAAGAATATTGCTCTGCCGGGGAGCAGCCACAACCCGGGCATTTTAAGATAATTGCCTCAAGAATAGAGGATATTGACTTTCTTGTGAATACATGATATATATATTCACACGTACAAAGGGAGTGGTTTTTTTGCCCCGGTCTTTCAGTGAAGATGAGAAGGAACGAATTAAAAACCTGTTATATGAAAAAGGCAGAGAACTTTTCAGTATATACGGTTTAAAAAAGACGGGTGTGGCTGAACTGGCCGCAGCGGCCGGGATCGCCCAGGGCTCATTTTATATTTTTTTTGATTCCAAGGAAGAGTTGTATTTTAGAGTGCTGGAGATAGAGGAAGAAAGAATCCAAGCTAAGTTTAAAGCAAAATTGCTGGACGGCAAAAAGATGAATCGCCAGAAATTTAAAGAGTTTTTGCAGGAAGCCTTGCAGGTTTTTCAAGAATACCCGCTTATTCGCCAACTCTGGACCGATAGGGAATTAGAAACCTTGTTTAAAAGATTACCCCGTAAAATGCTTGATCAGCATACCAGCAGGGACACCGACACCCTGGTACCTTTAATAAAGCACTGGCAGAGTGAAAGCTCAATGGTGAAAGAATCACCGGAGGTCCTGGTAGGGGTAATTCGTGCCCTCTTTTTTATTCCTCTGCACCAGGATGAAATCGGAGCAGATATTTATCCCCGGGTGGCAGATCTTTATATCGAAATGATCGCAAGTGGCCTGGTAAGGGAGGAAAGTAATTGAGGTGAAGATAATCAAGGTACAGGATTTGCATTACGGCTATCCAGGAGCAGAGGTAGAGGCAGTTCGGGGGCTTTCTTTTTGCCTGGAACGGGGAGAAATATTCGGCTTTCTTGGCCCTTCCGGGGCAGGTAAAAGTACGCTAAAAAAGATCCTGATCGGTGTACTGAAAGGTTACAGGGGAACAGTGGAAGTTTTGGGAACAATGATGGACAAAGCTTCTCCTGATCTTTATGAAAGCATTGGCGTAGCTTTTGAAGTGCCAAATCTCTATCAAAAATTCACCGCTATGGAAAACTTAGAACTGTTTCGCTCATTATACAGCGACAAAACAGCAGATCCTAAAGCACTGCTGGCTATGGTCGGCCTTAAAAACGATGCCGACACACGGGTAAGCGCTTTTTCTAAAGGGATGCGAATGCGCTTAAATTTCTGCCGCGCCTTTTTAAACTATCCCGAACTGGTTTTTCTGGACGAGCCCAGCTCCGGCCTGGATCCTGCCAACATCAGGAAGATCAAGGAGGTTATGCAGGTCAGAAAAGAAGCGGGAACCACTATTTTTTTAGCCACCCATAATATGCAGCTGGCAGAAGATATCTGCGACCGCATTGCTTTCATTGTTGACGGGAATATCGCGCTTATCGACTCCCCAAGAAATTTGAAGGTAAATGAAGGCCAGAAAGTAGTCCGGCTGGAATACAAGGATAACGGCATGCTAAAGAAAGAAGATTTTCCCATGACCGGAATCGGGGAAAACAGCGCTTTTTTGAAATTACTTAAAGAAAAAAATGTGGAAACCATGCACACCTTAGAGGCTACAATGGAGGATATTTTTATCAAGGTTACCGGGAGGAGCCTGACATGAAAGCAGCCGCGGTGATCAAACACGACCTGAAATTTCAGTTTCGCCACGGTTTCTACCATGTCTATGTTATTGTAACTCTATCCTACATCGTTTTCCTGAACCTTCTGCCCCATGGATTGAGGCCTCCTGTTGCAGTGTTGCTGGTTTTTACCGATCCTTGCGTGCTCGGTTTTTTATTCATCGGGGGAATAGTCCTTTTTGAAAAAGGGCAGGGTGTGTTCCAGAACCTTTTTGTAACCCCTATGCGCCTGCACGATTACATTTTATCCAAAACCTTGTCCCTGAGCCTGCTATCTATCAGCGCCGCTTTCGCAATTGTGCTATTCACATTCGGCTTAAATTTTAATCCTTTGCTGTTGTTTCTCGGGGTTACCCTCAGCGCTGTGCTTTTTACCCTGATCGGCCTGACCCTGGTGGTTAGGGTTGAGACAATTAACCAGTACCTGATGGCCTCTATTGTTTACATCTTGCCCCTGATGCTGCCCTTGATTGAATTCCTGGGCCTTTTCAGTTCACCTTTATTTTACCTGCTACCGGCAAAGCATTCCCTGATCCTGATCGAAGGCGCGATAACAGGCGAGGTAGATATTTATGAAATAATCTATGCCGTCATTGCGCTTACAGTCTGGATTGGCCTGGCTTACATCTGGGTTTACCGCTGGTTTTACCGGTATGTAATTAACAAGATCGGGGGAGGTAGTGGACAGTGAACAAGGTTATTGCCTTTACCCGGGGAGATATAAAAACCATTTTTCGTGACGGCCTCTTGATCGCTTCCCTGCTCGGCCCGCTATTCCTGGCCCTTTTTATAAGGCTGGCTTTCCCCTGGCTGGCCGATTTAAGCTATGATCATTTGCAGCTTGATTTGGCTTTGCACTATCCCTTTGCTCTCAGTTTTCTGATCATGTTCACCCCGATGATGGTCGGCACCATGACCGGGTTGATCCTGCTTGATGAGCGTGACGAGCATATGCTAAACTACTATGCCGTAACTCCGCTCGGGCAGACCGGATATCTATTGTACCGTCTCTTCATACCTGCATTCAGTTCTTTCATCTTTTCTTTCCTGGTGCTTCCCCTGGCAAGCCTGATCGAATTGAATTATATGGCCATCTTTCCTGTTGCCGTACTGGCTGCCTTCCAGGCGCCCCTGGTAGCAGTATTGATGGGAGCATTTGCCGGAAACAAAGTTGAAGGGCTTACCTTGACCAAGGGACTGGGATTTTTATTTGCCGGCCCCGCAGCAGGCTACCTGGCCCCGCATCCCTGGAACTATTCCGGGGCAATTATCCCCCCGTTCTGGATAACTGAAGCTTTTATGGCTTCATTTACACCCGACCCGGCATATGCCATTTATTTGCTGGGTGGGTTTATTGTCCATATCATTCTTCTCCGGTACCTGTTGAAACGTTTTATCAATCGGGTTTAGTATAATACTGAAAGAACTAAGTTAAAGGAGATATAACCAGAATGAACAGGAAAAAAATCCTCATTTTTGTAACTCTTACTCTTCTGCTCAGCTGGACTGCCGCAGGCCTGTTTTACCTATCCGGTACAGATTGGGGCACTATCCCTGCCATGGTTTTTGCCATTTTTTACATGTTCTTTCCCCTGCTTTGTACTATAATCGTGCAAAAAATAATCTACAAGCAACCGGTAATGAAAGCTTATGGGTTCGATAAAAATATTAACAAGTGGTTCCTGGTGGCCTGGGGTTTGCCAATTTTTATCACCTTTGCCACTATTGGGGTTAGTCTGCTATTCCCCGGGGTTAAGTATTCCCCGGAAATGGCCGGTATATTTGAATACCTCGGTGACTATATTCCTGAAGACATGGTGTCGGAAATGCCCTTTTCACCTGTTACCATGTTCTGGCTGATGCTTTTGCAGGGTATTATTGCCGGACCAACCATTAATGCTGTGGCCGCCTTCGGTGAAGAGTTTGGCTGGAGAGGTTTTCTGTTAAAGGAAACAGCCTCTGCCGGGTTCTGGAAATCCGCCCTGTTTATTGGCTTTATCTGGGGCATCTGGCATGCGCCGCTGATTTTAATGGGCCATAATTACCCGG
>PWMM01000286.1 GCA_003558195.1 Syntrophomonadaceae bacterium | reverse complement strand
CACCCGTTCCCATCCCGAACACGGAAGTTAAGCCCTCCTGCGCCGATGATACTCGGGGCGAAAGCCCCCGGGAGAGTAGGTCCCCGCCAGAGAACTATTTTACTTAAAGGCCCCCATACTTTTGGGGGCCTTTAATGGATCTTTAAGAAAAATGCTGCTGGTAAAAAAGAAAAATTTATTAAACATGTTTTTAATTTAACAATTTGCTGTGCTTAAAAATAACGGGTCGTCTAAAATACTAACTAAACTGCCAGTAACAGCGCCTACTTGAAAACTATAAAAAATTGAGATTTGATTTGTTTAAAAAAAGGGTTTATAGCGCTTATGTAGAATCATGTTAAATTATTAGAATATTATTTTTGAAATATTCTTTAGGAGGTGAAAAAAGTAGAGTTTTTCCTGGTTTTTAATATTTTTTATGAAGAGGAGGAATGCAAGTGATTGGCGATCGTGAACATTGGACGAATAGACTTGGTTTTATTCTGGCCGCTGCCGGCTCTGCAGTAGGCCTTGGCAACATCTGGCGTTTTCCCTTTGTTGCCGGAATGAATGGTGGAGCAGCTTTTATAATTATTTATCTAATAACAATTATTCTAATCGGTTATCCCATGATGATCACAGAGATGGCATTAGGGAAAAAAACCCAGAAAAACCCTGTAGGTGCTTTTAAAGCTATGGCACCAAATTCTCCCTGGTGGCTGGTTGGAGCCCTGGGTGTGTTTACCGGCTTCGTAATCCTTTCTTACTACTCTGTTGTAGCTGGTTGGTCGCTGGCCTATATTTTCAGGGCTATTGGTGGTTTTACACCGGATATGGATTTTGCCAGCCTGTTTTATACTACCATTGGTGTTGATATTGGGGATGGCCCCAATGTTATTACCCCGCTATTCTGGCACCTGGTTTTCATGGCCTTAACAGTTGGTATTATTGCTTCCGGGGTTGTTAAAGGGATCCAGCGCTGGGTTAAAATCCTAATGCCGGTTCTCTTAATCTTATTACTGATCCTCGTTGTCAGGGCTGTAACTCTTCCCGGTGCAGGAGCTGGTTTAGAGTTTTATCTGAGCCCGGACTTTTCTGAAGTAACAGGCAGGACTTTTCTTGACGCTATTGCTCAGAGTTTCTTCACCCTGAGCCTCGGGATGGGGGCTATCCTCACTTACGGCAGTTATTTGAGTAAAGATACCACCATCAGTGATAACGGTGGCTGGGTAGTTGGACTCGATACCGGTATTGCGATAATTGCTGGTTTTGCAATTTTCCCGGCAGTATTTGCCCTTGGATTTGAACCTGGTGCAGGCCCTGGTTTGACCTTTATCACCCTGCCCGCAGTTTTCGCTGAATTACCGGCTGGAAGCTTTTTCGGGTTCTTGTTCTTCTTGCTGCTTTCTGTTGCCGCTTTGACATCTGCTATTTCCTTGCTTGAGGTTGTTGCAGCATGGCTTATCGACGAGAAGGGATGGGCTCGCTCCAGGGCAGCAATCGTGATGGGAATCATTATTTTCCTCGTTGGTATTCCCCCATCGCTTGGCTATAATCTATTGGGTGGCTTTAGCTTCCTCGGTATGGATGTCCTTGATACTTACGACTGGTTTGCCAACGCTCTATTCCTGCCCATCGGTGGTTTGTTGACCGCTATCTTTGTCGGTTATGTATGGCAGGCTAAGAAAGCCCAGGAATTCGCTAACGATCCTCCAGGTGCTATCAACATCGGCGACTGGTATGGCCTCTTAATTAAGTATGTAGTACCCCTGGCCATTATCGTTGTTTTGATTTTCGGCTTGATTGATACCTTTAGCGGTTAAGCTGCTAATTGGAAAAGGTATATAAAAAAATCCCGGTTCAATTGAGCCGGGATTTTTAATGAAAGGTCCGCGGCCTACCGGTCGCTTTTATCCCTATTACGCAAAACTGGTGCTAATCTACCTGGTTATGTTTATAAGTTATTTATAGTACAGACTTAGTTAACATAATTAAGAACGTCTTTAAAAATGATTGGAGAAAGCTTAGCGCCGCTAGTTGACTATATAAAAATTTAGAGCTCTAAATTGTTTCCAGGGACATAGTAGAATCGAGCTGATAATATCCAGGTGCAAAATATTTTCATCTCAGGCTGTAATAATTTGCCTTGGGATTGTAAATTTTAGGTGGGCGCTTTTTTGGTTGTTTTTCTATTGGTAAACACATTGCGGATGGTCACAGTTATTAAAACTATGGCCCCGCCGACTATAGCCCAGGATCCCGGCTCTTCACCTACAATCAAAAATACCCAGATCGGGTTAAGTAAAGGTTCGATGGTTTGAATTAAAACTGCATCAATAGCGGTTATAAACTTAAGTGCCACCGAGTAAATAGCAAAAGGTAGACCCAGTTGAAAAATCCCCAGGTATAAGAGAGGTAGAACAGAGGCGCTGTCTGGTGGTTCTTGAATCAAGAAGGGAAGGCAAACTAGAAAGGTAATAATATTTCCCAGTATAACTGTTTCAACCGGTGAACCGCTTTTTTGCATGCGCAAGAAAATAATCAGTAAAGCAAAAAATACTGCACTTAATATAGCTATTAAATTGCCCCACATCCCATCAAGGGTTAACTCATCAAAGAAAAAAAGAGCCATCCCGGCTATAACAATAGCGATAATGACCCAATCAAAGCGGGTTACCGCTTCCTTTAAGATCCAGAGCCCGAATATAGCTGTGAAAACGGGCATAGTATACTGAAGTAAAATGGCATTTGCCGCTGTAGTCATAACTGTAGCAACAACGAAGGTGATCATGGCTCCGGCGTAGCAAAAACCACCGGCAACTTGTGGCAGAGTCCAGTTAAAGTTTAACCTCTTATTTAGGATAATGAGCATAAAAATGGCCGCTATAAAACCCCTTGCGCCGGCGATGGTAAAAGGGTTCAGGTCGATAATTTTAATAAATAATCCGCTGGTACTCCATAAAATAGCAGCGATCAATACGAAAACAATGGCCTTATTTCGACTGAGATCTTCACCATGCAACAGCGCAGTAACCATTTTATAAGCCTCCCTGCGGTATTAGAGTTATTAATTGCTTAATTGGTGTGATATCTTGATGTGCAAAAAAATAGAAGCCTTTAACATTAGGGCCTCTTACCACTACTCGCTAAATATAACATCATCGGTTATAATTTGCAATCAGTAGTTAATGCATATAAGAAGATTTTACCAGTCTTGAAGGAACCCAGGGGTTATGATATGATTTCAGGCACTAGCAATAGAATTATAAGTAAAGGATTGAAGCCATGGCTATAAACTCGGTCAAGATTGGCATCCTGATGCTGGTTTTATGGGTCATCCCTGTAGTTGGGCTAGCTCTTGCCATCACCGGATTGGTTTTTGCCCTGGTCAGTTATGGAAATCTTAAAAATGATATGGCCCGGGCTGGTATTTTTCTGAACGGGCTTGGTATTTGTTTATCAATCCTAAATTTAACAGTCAGTATGTACCTGTTTTTATCAGGAGATATTTAACTACCCTACCTACTGGAGCAAATGAGTCAATTCGACTAAATGCTGACAACTCTTTTTGTCATTAACAACTCTGCTATATCATACATGTTGCTAACCTGACCCACCTGGTGTTCTTCTTTTAACTGATAATAATCAAGACAGGTTCCGCATACCAGGATTGTTACATTTCCTTCTTCTAATTCTTTTAATTCCTCTAAAACCGGAGATTGTGCTATGCATAGCTTAACTCCGGCGTTCATAAAAATCAAAGCACCTGGTGGATCATCTTGCTTGGTTAGAGTGTAAATAAAATTGCGCATCAGCAAATGTCCCAGTTCACTACTTCCGGTTCCCAGTTGATCTGTGGAAATAAAAAGGGCTGGCCTTTCCTGTAGATCGAGGTTTTCAAATGATCTATTTAGACCGCTATCTTTTTTAAGGGGTTGGTTTTCCGAAACTTGGTTTACTGCAGTAATGAAGTATAAGGACTGCTCCTCCTCTAGCTGGGGGTCAAGCCCTTTACTGCGTAAAAAGCGCATTACATTGTCCCGGGCAGCTTGGTTGTCCACGACTATTTTCAAGGTATTACCAGGTTTTTGTTCCAGGGCGTTTTTAGCCCTTAAAACCGGTTCTGGGCAAGCAAGGCCTCGACAATCAACTTCAATCATTTACCTGGACCTCCGTTCAAAATTATTATGAAACAAGATCGATGATTTCTTTAAGAGCTTTTATCAGGTAATCTAAATCCTGATCAGTGGTAAAAAAGCCAGGGCTCAGGCGGATTGTTCCTTGAGGAAATGTGCCGATAGCCTGATGAGCAAAAGGAGCGCAGTGAAGTCCGGTCCGGCATAAAATACCGTAGGTGTTTTCCAGGATATAGCCTATTTCGCCGCAATCTGTATCATTAATTGTGAAAGAAATAACGGCAACTGTATGATCATTTTCTGTTTGCGGTCCATAAAGTTTGACTCTTTTTAAATCCACTAACCTGTTGCAAATTTTTGTTCTTGTAGTATTTTCTGTTCTTCTGATATTATTGATGCCGGTTTCTAAAATAAAAATAATGCCCTCGAGCAGGCCGGCCAAACCGGCGCTATTTAAAGTGCCCGCTTCCAATCTTTCAGGCATAGTTTCAGGGTGAATATCTGACTCTGATTTGCTTCCGGTTCCGCCTTCCCGGTATGATTTTAAATCGATACCCTTTCTTACGTATAATCCGCCGGTTCCGGTTGGCCCCAGTAACCCCTTGTGCCCGGTAAATGCAAGCATGTCAATATCTTCAGCATAAACGTCAATGGGAATAGCCCCGGCTGTTTGGGCAGCATCTACCAGAACTCTAACTCCTTTTCCGTGAGCAGAGGCAATCATTTTTTTCAAGGGGGCAATAGTGCCTGTCACATTAGAGGCGTGGTTGATGATCATAAGTTTAGTATTAGGCCGGTAAAGGTTCTCCAGTTGCTCTAAGTCTAGCAAGCCTTCTTTAGAGCTGGGGATCATGGTTGTTTCAATAATACCATCATGTTTCAGGCGCCCCAGGGGTCTTAGAACTGAGTTATGGTCCAAGGCAGAAAATAAAACATGATCTCCTTGATTAAGAAAGCCTTTTATGGCTATATTCAGGGCATCAGTAGCATTTAAAGCGAAGACGATACGGGAAGGATCATGAATATTAAACAATTGGCCGACCGCTTCTCTAGTCCGGTAAATAAGGCGATCTGCTTTTAATGTGTGGGTATGTCCTGAACGACCCGGGTTTCCGCTAAACTCCCGCATCTGTCTTTCTGGGGCCCGGTAAACAGCTTCCGGTTTTGGCCAGGATGTAGCAGCATTGTCAAAGTAAAGGTTTAGCCCGGTGGTCATTTCTCACCTGCTTCCCAATCATCGATAGCCAGGGGGATTATTACCGGAGTTTTAAGGCCCTCTTCTTTCAGTTTGTAAAAACCTTCCAATTCAACATTATTTTCCAGTAATATGAATTTAATTTCTTCGATATTATCACATTCACAGCGCAGGGCTGTTCCGCAGCTTGAGCTGATTACGCGGTGAACAGGAACCATTTTATAGGAGCATAATTGTTTTTTTAAAATGCTTTCAGCACGGATCGCAAAGAAGGTGGTGGGAAAAGTGATATAACAGCTTGCAGTCATCTGGACTCCTTTCCAGGAACTTTCCAAATTATATCATATTCCATTAAAACTATCACGTATCACAAATTTTGTCGCAATCAACCTGCCAGGATATTTTGCACAATTCTATTATAGTAAAATGAAGACATGGCCGTTAAATAATAATTTATAATAAGACCTGCAAATCATATTAAAGAAATGCATTTATGGACGGAAGCTGCTTTAATCAGTATAATAGCCTTAGTTTTAGTAAATAACGATTTTGGAGGTTGATAATGGACCTTGAACAAATCAGGGCTTTTATGAATGTTGCTTCTTTGAAAAGCTTTTCTGAAGCAGCTGAGAAAATGTTTATCAGCCAGCCATCGGTTAGCGTTAGGATTAAAGCTTTAGAAGAAGAGTTAGGGGTGTTATTATTTGATCGCTCCAAGGCTCGTGAGCCGGTTCTGACCGAAGCTGGAAGAACATTTCTGGATTATGCTTATTCTATAATTAATTTACAGGAAGAATGTCGAGAAAAACTTTCCGGGCAAAGAGAACAAGCAACAGGCCTGGTATATGTTGGAGCCAGCACCGT
>PWMM01000280.1 GCA_003558195.1 Syntrophomonadaceae bacterium | reverse complement strand
GGCAAGAGGTATGTTTAGTTGAATCATAATAATGACCGTTATTACACCTTATCATAGATTGCATTATCTATTTACCCTCCCTGTTAGTTTAATCATTTTGAATCAGATCAGCTGCCGGTAACTGTAACCTTACCGGCCAATCACAACTGCTAAAGCGGAATAATTATCATTTCCGCTTTCCACACGTTTTAAAAGCCTTTTTTCCAGCAATAAAAGCCATCTCTCCGGTTCTTGAGCCTGCTTAAAATCAGACTCCATCTCCGGTTCAGTTACGTACTCCCAAAAACCATCACTGCATAATAAAAAAACATCTCCAGAAGTTATATCTACTGCTTTATTAGTTATAACAAACCGGTGCATGGCACTACCATCAAATGCTGCTGTAAGGCGATTACGATCTTCATGAAAACGAATCTGATCCTGGTTTATAGCTCCACTATCGGCCAGCATCTGGGGCACACTATGATCTTTAGTTTTAAATACCATTTTACCACTGTGAAAATGGTAGAGCCTTGAATCTCCGATATGGCCCCATAGCGCTTTTTCTCCATCTAAAAGCAGGACCACGAGAGTTGATTTCATGTTTGCATGGGCATGAGATTGGTCACGGACCGTGTTAAAAGCACGGCGGGCATGTTCAATATATTTTTTCAGATAGTCCGGTGATAACCCGGGAGAAGCAGTAAATGCTTCTTTTACTGCTTCTCCTATGGTTTTAGCCGCCAGTTCACCTTTTTTATGTCCTCCCAACCCGTCGGCCAGAATATAGCAACCGAAGCCGTTTCTTTCAGCATAACAACAGTAATCTTCGTTTACCTTCCTGCCTCCCGGGTTAGTTAAGACCGAAACCAGCGTGTTCATAATTTATTAAGCCCTTTGAAGTTCAAAAACTTCTTTGGGATCAGTAATATAGAAACGTTCCCCGGGATTTAAATAGTATGGTTTGCCTGGCTCCAGCTTCTGGTTTGAAGACAGGTATGTTCCATTGGAAGATGAATCTTCCAGTATAAATTTATTGGACCTTTCATCAAACCGAATCGAAAGGTGCTTCCTACTGACGTCTTCATAGGACTGAGGATATACCAGCTGAGCCATACGGGGATCCCGACCGATCACCAGGTTGCCATCGATTAACTCTATTGTTTTACCGGCAAAATGACCCGATATGCCTTTGACAGAAGTTTTAGGACCTACAGATTTTGCCCTGGTAACTGGGGCAGTAGATGGTTTTGCCTGGGTTACCGGTGCAGACACTCTCTGGGTTGCAGCTCCTGCGCTAGCCCCTGCAGCAGCAGCGGCAGCGGGAGCTGATTTCTTTTTCATCATCGTGACAGCAACAGCAATTATCGCTAATAACGCGATTCCACCTGAACCAATTCCGATCACTAAAGGCCTGGGATAACCAAACCATTTTTCTTCTTCAACATAGACATTAGAAGAAGTAGCATCTGGTCCGTCAACATAATCACCGTCACCTAAAGCTTTCACCTTGGCCGAGTAAGAACCGGCTCCATGCTCTTTCATTGCTTCGCTGAAGTCAACCCTGGTGGTATCCGAGTCTACATTACGGGAAGATACCTGGTTGTCGTTTTTAAATAGCAGCACCTCATAACCGTCTGCATTATCAACCGAATCCCAGGCTAAAACTCCATCTTCCAAGAAACGCACGTTGGAAACCTGGGCTAAGGGTTCAGGTGCAGGTGGTGGTGGTGGGGGCGGAGGGGGTGCTGGCTCCTCTTCCTCTTCATCAACAGCAACTTCTTCACCCGCCTTCAGGAAATTAATTCCCCGTGCCCCAAGTGCGCCAATAAGTTCGTCTATTTCAGAACCACCGGGCGTGTTTGTAAGGCCCACCTGAAAAACAGCAACCCCGACAACATGACCATCGGCATTGATCAGCGGCCCACCTTCAGATCCCCTGTCAATACTGGTTCCGGCCTGCATCACATAATTACGAACATTTTGTACATTGATTTGTTGAGAATACATGTTTCTAACAACTTCAGTTTGCTGTGGCCTGGCAGTTGCAAGACCCTGGGGATAACCGATGATCGTCATATCGTCGCCCGGTTCAATCATAGTGCGGTCACCGATCATTAATGGTGTATAACCATATAACAGGTGATTAGGATCAAGTTCAAGAACAGCAATATTTGCCCTGATTAGCGGTATTTCCACCCGGGCCGGAAAACGATCATCAGCAGACCGCCACACGAAAACATCTACCGAATCAACATTTCTTTCAAACGTTTGCCGGTATGTATCCGGGTTGACATTGTTCCAGGTTGTAACAACATACTGAAAAGGCTCTTCTTTTCCAATCACAAAACCCGAGCCTCTTAAACTCTGCGTATCAGGGTTAAAATTTCGGATATCCTCCCAACCACCCGGTCTCACTTCAATCCGAACCACACTTTCCCGCACTTCAGCAACAGTCATGGTCCCAGCAAGAACAGATCCAGAAAATGATAGTAAAACCAACAGACAGATTAATAACCACCATGTACTAGCAAGACAAACTCTTTTTGTGATCATAATTTATCCCTCTTCACCATTTATTTTTTTGCTATTATTTCCGTAAGATAAAATAATGACAGTAATGTTATCCTGGAACCGGTTTTTCCTGATAAGTGCTTGCTTAACCATTTCTTCAGCTTTAACTTTTTCGTTTTTGCTTAGATATAGTTTAATTTCATCATCTGACAAAGTATTTGATAAACCGTCACTGCATAATAAGATTCGATCACCTGCCTTTAGCAATAACGGTTCTAAATTCTGATCAATTTCCGGTAGTTGCGGTAAACCCATGTGACTGGTAAGATAAGCTCTTTCCGGATGATTATCGGCCTCTTTTTTCGTTATTATTCCGTTTTCAACGTCTTTTAATAAATGGTATTTATAGATATGATCCCGGTTTAGCTGCTTTAAAACACCATCACGAAAGAGATAAATACGGCTATCGCCCACAGATACCCAGAAGAGCTTTTCATCTTTAACCACAGCAGCAATCAAAGTGGTCCCCAGGTCAACTTCCCCTTTTTCATCAAAAGCAGAGTCGTAAACTGCTGTATTGGCAACCTGGGCAGCAAGTTTCAAGCGTTTTGGAATGGGATCAGCATTCTCTATATTTTCTTGTTCCCGCATAAAAACCTTAACCGCTACCCTGCTGGCTTTTTCACCAATATCTAAACCGCCCATACCATCAGCAATAACAGCCCATAATCCATTTTCCGCAACCTTTTTTTTATCGTTTAAATCAGAGACTGCAAAATAATCTTCCTGGTTCTCACGGGCACCAATATGCTGACAATTTGACAAATCCAGTTTCAATGAATTATCACCGGCTGCAGGTACTGGTTTCTCACTTCCAGCGGCCTGGGACTTTTTTACCGTTGAAGCAATTTTTTTATCTTTGGTAACCTTATTATTTTTGCTAGTGAAAAATCTAAACATTCGGAACCAACCTTTTTTAGGTATAACTAACAAAACGCTAATTAAAAAAATATCGCCTTGCTCATTGGATTACTTCCAAGATTATACTTTCAACACAACAACTACTAATCCTGCTAGAGTTACATGTAATTAATATATTTTATGTAAGTCAAAAATAAGTTAAGTTGCTCTAGTTGTTACTGTATTTCCAAGCGCTAAAAGGATTGGTTTCACCTTATAGAAATTCTTTATTCAACTAAATTTTAACTATATTCTAACTGAGCACTGCTTAAAATACAAGCATAAAACATCTGACTTATTTTTATTGCTGCCAAAAAATCATATTATTCATAGTTTAAACAGGCATGATAGAAATACTCTCTATATTCAAAAGTATTTGAGTGTTAAGCAGGAAACTTAAGTGGAAAGGTTTAATATAATAATCTGATCGAGCAGCAGTTTACTGGTACATTTTTGTGTTTATTTTCTCAAGATTGTTTAATAAAATGCGCTTTAATAGGTATTAAATCAGCTAATACTTTTGCAAAAGCTTTATAGTGCTTACAAATTATTATAGCAAAGCATTATTGAAAATCTAAAACAATGTTTAAAAGCATCTGGAGTAGCTACCGCTTTCAATGCAAAACTCTAATAAATATTTAAGAAAGCTGGTGAAGCATTGTATCGACTACAAGTTGTTGCCGGACCAGACGAAGGAAAACATTTCGATTTAACGCGCGGTGTTAACTACCTAATAGGCAGAAGTAAATCCAGGTGCAACTTAGTCTTAACCGATTTAGATGTTTCTAGGATCCACATGAAGATCGAAGTAGACCAGGAAGGGAACGTAACCATTATCGATGAAGACAGCCGCAATGGTATATACCTCAATGATGAATTGATCAAAGAAAAAACCACCATTGTCACAGGCGAGCAGTTCAAAATTGGCAATTCAATTTTGCAGTTAATTGAACCTGGAACCGGTGAGGATTCTCTGCAAAAGCCCCTTTCTGGAAACCTGGCTGAAGATAGCAGCCCGCCCGCCCTCGATAAAAAGGGAGGCAGTGGTCTTCAATACAACAGATCACTTCCAGTATTCCATAATTTAACTATCGGCAGGGGGACCAGTAACACAATTACCCTCGATCACCCTCAAATATCAAGGCATCATGCCCAGGTTGTATATCGAGACGGCCAATACCAGATCAAAGATTTAAACAGCACTAATGGGGTCTATGTAGACGGCGTAAAAATTGACAATTACGCTCCCTTGATCCGGGGTGCAAAGATTAAGCTGGGCGGCAGCCATTTGATTTTTGATGGCGATAATATACTTTACGAGGGCAAATACCAGGTTGGGATGATTAATCAAAAACAGGCTTTAATCATTTTCACAATCATTATGCTAATCCTGTTCGGGTTATTCTTATCCATGACTGCAGAGCAAAGTTTTTTTAGTAGCACCATCAATTTTTTACTGGGCACGGTTCAACCTTTAGGTGTTTTAGCGATCATCCTCTACTTTGATAGAGAAGCGCTACAGCAGCCCGGTCAAATTCTAAAAGTATTTTTCATGGGCGGTCTTTTGGCCATTATCGGCTCCCTTGCAATACAGCTACCACTCCAGGACCTGCCATTTTTTTTAGGAACAGGGCTTGCTGTACAGGCCAGGATCCATTTTATTATTAGTGCTTCATCGGAGGAATTTTTCAAACTCGCTGCTGGCCTGCTTTTTATATGGATAAATCGCAGCCCGAAAAGGTTAGCTGATGGTATTCTTTATTGCGGAGCGGTAGCTGCCGGTTTCTCTATGCTTGAAAACTTTCTTTATATTGCCGGTACTGACAGCCCAACTTTTACAGCCATCCTGAGAAATATTTTAGGAGGCCATGAATTTTGGGGAATCATCATGGGTTACTTTACCGGCCTTTCCATCTTTGCAACCTCTACTAAAACGAGAAACCTCTACTTATTTATAGCCTTCTTGATTCCCTATTTGCTGCATGCCTCTTATAACACTTTAGCCGGCGTAGATATGCTTTTGGGTGCGCAATTTATTACTCTCTTTTCTGCCGGACTGGCAATGTGGCTTTTAAAAACGAATCTCGATCAGCGATTATAAACAGCAACAGCTTCTTTTGCTATCCTGAAGCGGCAAAAAGGTAATGAGTAGGTTCATCCCGCCTATCATTTTATTACAAATTGAATGCCCGATTTTTCGATTCAGACCAAATTGAATCTTATCGTCAACTTTATATTATTGGGCTTTCAATTAAAAAGTTTCCCACCATGAGCCCCCATTTTGGCCAGAGTTAGAACCGGAGCCACCGGTCTGATCAGATCCTCCAGTTTGGCCAGAACCCGAATTACCAGTCTGATCAGATCCTCCGGTTTGGTCAGTGCCAGGGTCAGGGCCGGTTCCAGGTTCACCGGTGTAAGGTACAGGGCCAGTTCCAGGTTCAGAACCATTACCAGGATCAGGGCCAGTTCCGGGTTCAGAACCAGTACCAGGATCAGATTCGGTTCCAGGATCCAGGTCAGAATCTTCGGTTTGCCCCGGTCCACTCACTGGAGCTCCATATATACATGGGCCGCCACATAAGATACAATAACCTTCACTTTCATCCCTGATGACAGAAGGATCGTATGCAGGGGTTGTACCTGCACCCGCAGTCAACGAGGTAGCTCCACCTGGGATAAAAGCACCTGTTACACCATTGATTAAATTACTGCTGATTGTGGTACTGCCTGGGGTGAAATTGCCAGTGCTGACGCT